>CAZFRP010000009.1:0-16218 GCA_964521415.1 uncultured Candidatus Saccharibacteria bacterium
GCTATGTCAAAGGTCATTGGATTCGCATCAAAAACCGCCAGCGTAAAGTTTATCATCTGACCGAAAAAGGCCGCACCGCGCTTGAGGTTGCCACGCAGGTTCTTCATAAAGCATTACAATCTACCGGTACTTAAACCATTCCTTTGATTTTGAATTCACCCGGGTTTTCCACCATTCTGAAAGAAAAAGAAACATTATCGCAAAAAAGATAATCAAACCCCAATCAATTATTGCTGGCGAAGCAGTTCTAAACAGCGTTTGGGCTGGCTTGTAATACATCATTGTTATCAATATAGAAAGCGAAACGCCCTCAGCCAAAATCAACCATTTATTGGAAAAAATATCTATTTTAAATATTGGCAGCGAACTCTTGGCCGAAAAAGCATTGATAATTTGACAAAGTACGATTGTCGCATAGACCGTGGCGGTGGCGCGAAAATAAAGCGGACTATCTGTGCTAAGGAAAGTTTTGTAGTGCCAACCGCCCTTATATAAAACGAAAAGAAATACAATCAAAGCAAAAACAGACATAATCGTACCGATATAAAGCAAACGATAAAGTACACTAATATTCATTATCCGTTCGGTTCTCGAACGAGGCGGGTTTTTCATTACATTTGGGTCTACTTCTTCAACTCCCAAAGCCAAAGAAGGCACGACATCTGAACCTAAATCAATCGCCAGAACTTGAATTGCCAAAAGAGGCAGAGGTAAACCAGCCAAAAGACCAAAAACATTAACAAAAAATTCTCCGGCATTTGAAGCAAAATTATAAAACACAAATCTTTTAGCATTATCAAATATCCTTCTGCCTTCTTTTACAGCATTGACAATAGTAGCAAAATGATCATCAATTAAAATCATATCGGCCGCCTCTTTGGCGACATCCGTACCGATTTTTCCCATGGCTACGCCAATATCGGCTTTAACCAGGGCGGGCGCATCATTAACGCCATCACCTGTCACGGCCACAACTTCTTTTATTGCCTGTAAATTTTGCACGATTCGCAGTTTCTGTTCTGGTTCAATGCGGGCAAAAATTACTTCTTCTCGCAATATTTCTTGTAAAGCAATATCATCCATTTTGTGCAAATCTTCACCGGTTACAATTTTGGTATTGTCTGTCGCTAGCCCGACTTTTTTTGCAATGGCAGTAGCAGTCAGCCCATAATCACCCGTGACCATAAAAACTTTGATATAAGCTTTTTTACATAAATCTATCGCTTGTTTTACCCCTTCTCTGGGCGGATCTTCAAAGCCAATCAAGCCAATAAAATTAAGATCGCGTTCGATTTTATGTTCATCTTCTGATTTTTGCCCCATCTGTTTTTCCGCAAAAGCGAGTACGCGCAAACCTTGCTTAGCCATTTCGTCATTTTTTTGGATAATTTTCTTTTTTTCTGATGGTAAAATTTTGCATCTGTCTAAAATTTCAATTACAGCTCCTTTTGAAAAAACAGAAAAATTATGATCATTTTTGCAGACAACCGTCATCATCTTCCTGGCAGATGAAAATGGCACTTCAAAAACTCTTTTGTTTTTTTGTTGAATTTGGGTAATATTATTATTTTGTCCCATAGCATATTTTATCAACGCGATTTCAAGTTGATCTCCGACCATATGTTCATTGATACTGGCGTTATTGCATAAAACGGCATTATTGATTAAATTCTGGTTATTCTCTGTTTCAATATTTGAAACGATTAGCTCGCCCGAAGTTAGTGTGCCGGTTTTATCTGTACAAATTACCGTCACTGAGCCCAAACTTTCAACATGAAGTAATTTTTTGACCAAGGCCTTCTTTTTAAGCATTCTTTGGGCACCAAGAGATAATGCCACCGACATTCCCGCTGGTAACCCTTCTGGTACGACAGCGACGGCGACCGCAATACCAAGCAACAAACTTTCCTTGATATCTTTATGGAGTAGAATAAACAAAAATAGAGTGATAAGCACAACCGCAATGGCAATCTCAATAATAATTTTTCCAGTATAATTCACCTCTTTTTGAAGCGGAGTGGCTTCTTCCTTAACTTTCTGGCTTGCGCCGGCAATCTGTCCGAATTCTGTTTCCATGCCGGTTTTGACCACCACCGCTTTAGCTTTTCCTTGTGCGCAAGATGTGCCCATAAAAATCATATTATCAATATCGGCCGCGACTCTATTCTCAATGATATTGTCGGCTTTTTTTTCACAAGGTGCTGATTCACCGGTTAAAGAAAATTCATTGGTTTTTAAATCATAGGATTCAATAATTCGCGCATCTGCCGGGATGCTATCTCCGGCTTCCAAAGATAAAATATCTCCAGGGACAATTTGGGCGCTCAAAATTTTATCCAACTTATTATCACGGACTACTTTACAATATGATGGCAAATGTTTGGCAAACGCTGATAAAATTTTTTGGGCTTTATATTCCTGGATAAAACCAATAATGGCATTTAAAATTACGATGCCAAAAATAATACTACCATCTCTTGGTGCTCCCATAGCATAAGCCAGAATTGCCCCAACAATAAGGATAATGGCCATAATATCTTTAAACTGGTAAATGAATTTTAGTGCAAGCGGTGTTTGTTTAACTTTTTTTAATCTATTTAGCCCGTATTTTTGCAATCTTAAAATTGCCTCCCTGCCAGATAGACCACCTGTACCTGTTTGAAATTCTTTTAAAATCTCGGCAACGGGTTTTTGATAGTATTCACCTCTTTTTGGCCTTACTGAAGATTTCATTTTTTCTTAAAAATCCCTCCATTAAGCTTTTTAGCATGGGCGACGCAAGCTGGCTTTGATATTGTTCTAAAGCCTGCTTCTTCAATTCTAATGTATCGCTATCCAGAGAAGTTTTCAACCATTCATCGGAAGAACTAATTAGTCGCCCTGGCGGGGTTAAGTATCTGTTTATATGAAGTCCTTTGGGATAAGGAAATCGATTAAAATGAATGATAAAATAATATAACTCTGGCTGAGTAGGATTTGTTTCGATGGCATTTGCCACAAAATCAGCGCAATATGAATGATCAGAATGGGTATCAGAAGGATGAGTGGTTAAAATTAGATCAGGAAAATAGGTTTTGATAATTTGCTCCAAATCATTTTGGAGATTTTCTCCGGTATAGGGTGCTTCTTTATGATAACAATTTGAATAAGAACAATAATTTTGTTTCGTGTATGGCGACAGATATGGCTCAGAAAAATTTTCTTCAAAGAGATTTTTCAAGCCATTATCAGGATAGCCCATAAAAATTATTTTATTCTCAGGAAGCCCTAAAATTGCCAGCGCTTTTTTGGCTTCTTGTTGTCTTTGATAACCGGACTCAATATAATTTTCCGGTTTTGGATATAATTTCCTTGACTCCTCTTGTGTTGTAAATTTATGTCCGTCTCCGTTAGTCAAAAAAATTACCATGACATTGGCCCCATTTTTGATTGACTTTTCGATAAATCCGCCCGCTCCAAGTACCTCATCATCCTCATGAGGCACAATAACCAGCACAGTTTTTCCTTGTCCGGGAATTTCAGCTTCCGGTATCAATGAAACAGCAAATTTTGGCAAGGTCTGATAAATTCGAAAATAAGCAAATATAGTTAAAAATAGAATAACCAAAAACCCTAAAATTAATAAAAGAATCTTTTTGTTTTTCATGATGCGGATACTGTACGGTATATTTTTTCAAATTGAGAATATGTTTTGTCGGCAATATGTTTGTTTATTATTTCTATTCCGCACTCTCCCATTTTTTTGGCTAATTTTTTATCACTTAATATATCGATAACTTTACGGGCGAGCTCCTTTTCGTCTCCGGTATTAAAAAGAAAACCATTCTGGCCGTTTTTTATTATCTCGGGCAGGGCACCGGCGTTGGCGACAATAACCGGCAAACCCGTCGCCTGTGCTTCCAAAACGACAATACTTTGGGTTTCGGTGGGGCAAGGATTGATAAATATATCTGAGGCTTGATAAATTTTCGGCAATAAATCATCGCCATAGGGGATAAAATCAACAAAAGTAATATTCTTTTTTAGGTTATCTTCTCTTATTATTTCTTTTAGTTTTTTTCTTTCTCTGCCTTGTCCAACAATCACAAAGTGGGCGTCTAACTTTTTTACAACGAACGGAATTGATTTGATTAGTGTAATTAAATTTTTATCAATATCAACTCGGCCAACATATAAAATAATTGGTTTTGAAATAGGAATACCGAATTTTCTTTTTATTATATTTGTATCGCCAAAATGGGGCATAAAACGGGAGAGATCGACCCCATTTGAAACAACTTTCACTTTTGTTTTAACCCCGCTTTGCAAAAATCGGTCTGCCACGGTTTTAGTGGGACAAGTTAAGATATTACATTTTCCATAAAACCAGTTTAAATATCTAGTGGCAATCGCTAAAAATACGGGATTAATAAATTTTAGAGCCGGAACATAGGAAATAATATATTCCAGAGAAAAATGATTGGTAACCACGACGGGAATTTTCATTTTGCGAGCTTTAAACAAGGCGCCCAGCGATATCATAACCGGATCTTGAAGATGAATTACGTCTGGTTTTATTTTTTCGATTATTTTGGCAACTTTTTTGAAAGGAAATTTCGAAACAAAGTAACCATCTCTAAATTTATTCTTTTTTGATTCGAGACGAAAAATCTTTACGCCGTCAACAACTTCTTGGTGTTCGCGAAAATTTGATGACGGGGCAATAACAAATACCTTATGACCGTTCTCTTGCATTCTTTTGGCCAAATTATGGCTAAATACGGCCACGCCTGAAATATTCGGATAGTAACTTTCGGTTGCGATTAAAATCTTCAAATATTCTCCTTTGCGATATTTTCTTGGAATTTTTCCTGACTTTCCTGCCCCGAAACACGAACTCTTTTTAAGAGTAGCATATCGGACTTTTGATTATTTTTGCCAAATTGGGTGGTTAGAGCCATGACATATCCTGCTCCTGAGACCATATTTTCGACATCTTTATTAAATTTCCCGGAAGGATAACAAAAATATATTACCGGACTAGATAATTTTTCTTCTAGTATTTTTTTGCTTTGATAAATTTCGGTTTTAGCTTTTTCTGGATTTTCCGTTACCAGATTAGGATGACTTAAAGTATGCGACCCCACTTCCCATCCGGCATTTTTTAAGATATTAATATCATCCCATGTTAAATATCCATCAGTACCAACTTTATCGTTAATTATAAAAATTGCGGCCGTAAAATTATATTTTTTAAGTATGGGCAGAGCAGAATCTACAACATCTTTATATCCATCATCAAAAGTAATGACAAAATCCTTATCTTTTTTAACGAATAAATCATTTAAAGAAATGGTTTTGTAACCTTTTTCGTTCAGATATCGCATCTCGGCCTCGAAATTTTCCGGCGCCACATCAAGACCCTGTTCGATTTTATTATCTGATTTTGGGTTGATCCTGATATGGTGGTACATCAGAATGGGAGTATTGGTTCTATCTTCGTGAGTGCCGATATTTTCATTTGTATTGGCGTTTTGGGAAAAAGAATTTGTATTTGAATTATTTATTGTCTTATTATTTTTTAAATCTAATCTGTGGCCAAAAATTAGATAACTGAAATATAAAACAAACAAAGCCACAAGTGGGACCAAGACTAAAAAAAGATAGCGCTTTTTAGCTTTACTTTTTGGTCGATGTCGTATTGGTTTTCTTTTAGTTTTTTTCTTTTTCATTACCATTCCTTAGAGTTATAAACGAGTAAAGGCCAACCGGAATCCAAACCCAGAACGAGAAAAATCTAAAAACTAGAATTGAAGTCAGGGCAACCGAAACTGGCACACCCAAACCAGTTAACACTATGCCAAAAACACCTTCGACCACTCCCAAACCACCCGGGATGAAGGAAACCAAACCGGCTAGAGTTGCCACACCGTAAGAAAAAATCAAAACCCCAGAATGAATAAAATAACCAAAGCTTAAAAATACGAAAAAGAAACACAAAACATCACCGAGCCAATAAACCAATCCGGCCAGTATCGCAAGCACGGAAATTCTTTTTTTGCCGCCAAAAAGACCAATGCCAGAGTATATATCGTCAAATATTTCTTCTGATCTTTCGCTCCCGATTGGCTTCTTTCTTAATAGATGTAAAATTTTATTAATGCGAATAAGCTGCCGATCCCAAACTTTTTTGAATTTTGTTTTATTTTTGTAAAGATAAAACATATAAATTACGCCCCAAATAATCAATAAAAACAAAACTGCCGAGACAATTTTGGGAGAGAAAGGCAAATGAGGAGCGGTCGGAACTAAAATTAAACCTAAAAGAAATAAAATCAAAAATGAAGTGTAAGTTAATATTATGCGCAAAACAAAAGTAATCAAAATTGAACCAGTGGGAACATTGCGCTTATTTAAAAAATAATAATCAACGGCCGCCTCGCCAAAAGAACCGAGTGGGAAAAAGTGAATCGCAAAAGCGGCAATCGAACCGATCCTAAATCTGTCCCAAAAGCTGATTTTGTGTCCCAGCCGAGACAAAATTATCCCCAAAAGCCAAGCCGCTCCAATATAACTAATAAGCTCGAAAAATGGAGATAATAAAAGATAAAACTTATTAACTTTTAAAGCAAGCTGCAGAACTTGCGGAATTCCGGCTAATTTTGGCAATAAAATATACAAAGCAACAAGAACTAATAAAATAAGAACCAGGTTCTTTAAATTAATTTTAAGTGGTTCAGGCGAAGAGGCTTGATTGTTTTGGTTGTGGCTCAACTTTGTCCTCTTTTAGCTTAATTATTCCGTATATTCCATCATATCCGGGAATTTTTTCCACTTTGCCTTCGCGAACTTTTTTGATACCTTTAATAATTTCGGCGTGAATTTTTCCTTCCAATTGATCTAAGGGAAAATCTAAAAGAAGCGGAATTTCGGGGCTGACGGTCTGGACAATTTTTAGGTATTCGGCCTCAACTTGCTTTGACTTGCTGTTTGACCCCAAATTTTCGGCAATAATTTCAGGAAGCGGCACTAAATTTTTATATTTTATTGCGCGCTCTGGCTCAAATCCTTTTTTTCTATCGGCCAAATCATAAACTCTGTGCAAAACGCCAATTGTTAAATCGCGCTGGCATTTTGGACATTTTTTTTCTAATTTTTTCGTTTCCTCTGGAGAAATATTTATTCCACATACCCTATGTCCATCGTAGTGATATTTTCCTTCCTCAGGAAAAAATTCAATCGTAAAACTAAGATGTGGGACTTGAGATAGAGATTTGAGACGACGGAAATTTGGATTTGCTTCTTTCAACATTTTTTTGATCAGTCCAAAATTTAAATCTTCTTTTTTTTCTACCTCAAAGACCGTTGCCTCGCGGCCTAAATTTGCCGGCGAATGAGCATCTGAATTACTAATTAGGGCAAAATCATCAAGGGCAGATAATCGCCAGTTCATCCCAGGATCAGAATTTCCGCACCAAACAGGGATACCGTTTCGACGAACATAGACCACTCGATTAGGAACCGCTACACAAAATATGGGTCCTTTAAAATCAACCCATGATTCAACATACTTATATTTTTTAATCGTAGAGGGTAAAATCGTATGGATATTTTTTCTTATAAAATAAACTACCCACGAATTTTCTCTTTGTTTATATACCTTTTTATAATCCTGCCCAGGGCTACGAAACGGAGTCCCCCTTTTTTTATCTAATTTATAATAAGCAGATATCCCTATCTTCAATGCAATTTCTTGAAGATTGTCTCGTAAACGTATAGAAGTAGTGGTGGCAGATAAACCCTTTCCGTTTCGTCCATAAATATGGCCATCCCCTTTAATATAATATTCGAGAAATATTTCTAAAAATTCTTTGGACAAAGATTTTACCTCTGACGGAATAAATTTATCAGAACATTTACCGAATTGCTTTAAATAATGAAACAATTGATAATCTCTCACTCGTACAATACTCATCTTTTTGTCCCAATAGACCTTGTATCCAACGCCTTCAAGAATATTTTTCATTTCGGAAAGTAAAGCTTCATTGCGATTAGATAAGCATACATTATAATCTCCGTTCTTGCCTTCACTTGTCCAACCTTCCGCTATCCAAAAACCAAAGAATTTTAACCAGAATTTCATCGGAATTTGTTTTTCTTTTTTGTTTCGCCAGCCCGAATAATACTGACTGCCGTGTTTTATCTTAACAGCAGGTAAGGTAAAATAATCTGTATTTTTACCAATCCAAATGCCGTCTTTTTGAAATCGTTTCGATTTATTAAATAAAAATTGGGCCTCTTTGAGGAAAAAATTGGCTGGTTTGCGAAAATCACAATGACTAACAAAAAGTTTATGATTTGGCGTTACTAATAAATCAACTCTTTTAGTCCTTAATCTATACATTTTTCCTTTATAGCTATATCTAAATATTCTCGTTGGATATTGAAATTCAATTTGACTTGTCTTGGAATTTAAAGTGCAAATTTTGTCAGAATATTGAACTTCAGAAAATTTTTTCCAACCATTTTCGGTTAAAACCTCTGTTTTTTCGTCATAACAAGAAAGGCCGGTTTCCATGGCAAAAATTTCTTTGGTTAAATCTTTGAAGCACTCGGCGGTAGTATTAAATCCAGAATTTGAACCAAAAAGAGAAAACCAAGGTGTCCAAATATGGGCTGGGACCACAAAACTTTCTTTTGAGGCCTCTAAAATTATTTTGGTTACATCATAAGCGGAAATGCCTAAAATTGGCCGGCCGTCAGAATATAGATTGCCGACTTTGGACAGCACTGCATTGATTTTCTCAACCTCAGAAAAAGACGGCGAAAAAAGAACCAGATGGATTCGTCGTCCTTTACCGTCCTGCGAATAAATACAAGAAATTTCGGCAGTTAACATATAGCGCAAAGCTGATTTTTCGGCGTTATTTTTTAATTTTAATAAGCCACTGCCGTCTTCGGCTAATTTTTCTTTTAATTCGGCTAACCAAAAAGGGTGAGTAAAATCACCTGTGCCGAGTAAATCAATACCTTTGTATTTTGCCCACATTGTCAGCCCTAAAATATTCATATTCGGGCTAGTGGCTCGCGAAAATCGGCTATGAATATGAGCATCCATAATAATACGCATTTACCATAACTATAGTAAATTTTTGCCAATATGAAAAGGGGCGGACTTGCGTCCGCCCCAGTGAACAGAAGAAGTGATACTACGGTACCGCCACCTTCACAGCCGGAGATATCCTACTGCGTGGCGTGCGTCGTATGCTACGACTTCTCCTTGGCGGCTCCCTCCGATACTGGATGAAGTCGTCTATCCTGTCTCTTAGGCCGAATGCTTCGGCCCTTTCTGCACTCTCGTACTCGGCTCTCAACCAGCCAAAGACAATACCCTCCCATCCAAAGAGTTCGGGGGGAATTTCATCAATAGCATGGTACTGCCGGGTTCGATATCTGGTCCAGCGTCGGTATCTTTCCTCTTGTTCTATCACCTTAGTACGCCAGACCAGCTCATGTTCTCTGAAACCAAGCGGTAAGGCAACTTCATCAAAGACCACAACCTGGCAGTGCTCGATAAAATGTCCGGCGCCGGCTTGGCCATTTGTCTGTAGCTCGGCGACAAAATCGCCGGCTTTTCCACATGCTGGTCCACCCAAACGAACGCTCAGTTGAGGCAGTGTCTCTATGACCCTCTGGACAAACGGATCTTTGTAGCGAAACATTGGCTCAACATCCTGTTCAGCAGTCGGTAATCTCACCACGAATCTCGTTTCGCGGTAAAGTTTATACTCCTTGCCAACTACCTCTAGTAAGGAGGGAGGAGTTGGCATGTACGTTGTGACGCCCTCGAGGGCAAACACAAAACTGCGCATCCTACTTCCTCCTTACGACTGTCGTTTGCTGCTAGAATCCTTGCTCGGCCATCTTGTCGGCGAACCGCTGCCTCTTGGTCCAGTCGCGATTCATTAGCACTTTCGCTTCTGGTAAGTCAATAGCGCCGATCTCTGCACACGCATTTCTGTGCGCGATCATCAGCTCTTTCGAGCGGCGCGCCTCAGGCTCATCCTGGTTCTCACGAGGCTCTTTCTCTGTTGGCATTGCCTGCCCATTCCTTTCCGTGTTTCTCGGTCTTGTATTACTTCCTTGCAACACAAACTGTGTCCCTCACCTCCTTCTGGGCGATTGTTTTTGGGCGAGTCCTGCTCATGGAGCGGGGAACGGGACTTGAACCCGTGACCTCTCGGTGCGCAAAAGTAATCGCTCCGCTCACATAACTTTTACACCCCAGCACTCTTTCTCTGAGCTACCCCCGCATACACCCGTCTCGGCTAACCGGGCCGAGCCGAGGTTAGACAGAAACTCGTCCGCTTAACGTGCAATTCTGACATTATTTTACAACAAAACAACAACTTTTGTCAAGCCCAATAACCGATCGGTACAATTTTGTAAACTATAAGCTGGCGATGACCTACTTTCCCCCCCACCACTTTGCACAGTTTTAATATACAAAGTGGTGGGGGGTATCATCGGCGCAAAGGAGCTTAACGGCCGTGTTCGGAATGGCCCGTCTCGACTCGGTCGAGCCGAGGCGGAGAACGGGTGTGGCCTCCTCGCTACAACCACCAGCTTATAATCGGCAAAATATTTTTTTCAAAATACAAAGTTGAAGCATCAAGGGCATGATTTATTAGTACCCTTTGGCTTAATCCGTTACCGGACTTACACCTTGGGCCTATCAACCTGATGGTCTTTCAGGATCATATAAGTCCTTATCTTGGGATGGGCTTCCCGCTTATATGCTTTCAGCGGTTATCCCGACCAAACTTAGCTACCCAGCAATGCTTTTGATAAAACAACTGGTACACCAGAGGTTTGTCCGCTTCGATCCTCTCGTACTAGAAGCAGCTTCCCTCAAGACTTAACGGCCACGGCAGATTAGGACCGACCTGTCTCGCGACGGTCTGAACCCAGCTCGCGTAGCGTTTTAATGGGCGAACAGCCCAACCCTTGGGAGCTTCTTCACCCCCAGGATACGCTGAGCCGACATCGAGGTGCCGAACCGTGTCGTCGATATGACATCCATTATTACTAATGGGATAGACTATACCTTCATCTTTTTCAAGATGGTGACGTATTGCCCTCGCCTATGGCGAGAGCTTTGGGTTAAACCCTCAGTCGTTACAGGGGCAACTTATAGAGCATACTTGGAATGATATAAGGTTGTATTAGATTTAAAACTTTCTTTATACTTTCTGTTTTAATTCTTAATCTGAATTTATCTTTGTCCTTATTTAAAGTTGTTTTAATCCCAAGTTTAGCTTGTAGAAGTTTTATGAGATAAATATTTTCATTTTTGGTAAAACCTTGAGAATTAATTCTTATCGAATTACTTTCTCTTGTCCCGTCGTCCATAATCCAAATTGCCAAAACAAATCCGTTTAAATATTGTTCTAAAAAATCTTTTGAAACAATTTTAAGATTTTTGTAATAGAACTTGTTTCGAAATTGTTTGAAAATTGGATGTGAAACTGTACGAAACTGATAGGTCTTTCCAATTATTTTTGGCGGGGTATGGACAATATTACTGATTAAACTGTATTTATAATCCGCATAATCTTTTTGAAAAATACTATGATTGATTCTCAAAGCATATCCTGAAGTAGTTTTGACTAAATATCCATCTCCTAGCAAAGAACCAACAATCAACTTAATTTGATTTTCCGATAATTTTGTTTTAAGCATGATTATAGATTTTTGCGTTTTCATATTCTTCTACAATAAGTGCCTTCCCACGGTATTACCCTATTGGTTTAAATATACCAAACAAAAACCAAAAGTAAATAGGGTTTCACCGTTATGAGTCACTGTTCATCCCGACGTCGCCGTCGGGAGGAGTTCTTTCGAGCTCTTGGACACGACCAGCCTGTTATCCCCGGAGTAGCTTTTATCCGTTGAGCGGTACGCCTCTCACATGGGCGCACCGGATCACTAGGTCCTGCTTTCGCATCTGTTCGAGTTGTCACTCTCACAGTTAAGCCAGCTTATGCCCTTGTACTTTCACTCCGATTTCCATCCGGAGTAAGCTGACCTTTGAGCGCCTCCATTACTCTTTAGGAGGCATCTGCCCCAGATAAACTACCAACCTGACACTGTTTCCGCTTTTAACAGATTAGAGTTATCACTTAAATAGAGAGGTGTTTCACTTTCGCCCGAAGGCTCCCTCATACTCTACACAATTTAAATAACAACCCAATATCAAGCTATAGTAAAGCTTCACGGGGTCTTTCCGTCTTGCCGCGGTTAACCGGCATCTTCACCGGTATTGTAAGTTCACTGGGATCTTGGAAGAGACAGTATCCAAGTCGTTACGCCATTCGTGCGGGACGTAACTTACACGCCAAGGAATTTCGCTACCATCGGACGGTCATGGTTACCGCCGCCGTTTACTAGAGCTTCGGTTCAAGCCTCGCTGCACGCAGCTCGGCAGCTATTAGCTATTGGCTACTTGTCATTAGTTTTTGGCTAACGACTAAAGACAAATGGCTAACGACTGCTGTGCTACGCACAGCTCAGCCCTTGCGTTGACTTACTAGCACTGGGCAGGCGTCAGGTCCTATACATTCCCCTGAGAGGTTCGCAGGACCCTGTGTTTTTGATAAACAGTCGCTTGGATTCTTTCGCTGCGTCCCCCACCACGTGTGGTGGGGGAAGTGCATTTCCCGAGGTTACGCACGCTGTATTGCCGAGTTCCTTTTCCAAGATTCTCCCAATCACCTTGGGCTTCTCGCCCTACCCACCTGAGTCGGTTTGAGGTACGATTTCCACTACGTTAACCTTAGAGGTTTTTCTGGAAAGAGCGTCTGTCAAAATCAACCGCTTTCGCAATCTTTCATTTGTAAACTGAAATTATGAATGCGGATTTGCCAACATTCCATCCAATTTACTTAGACGGACGTATCATAGTCCGCTTTGACTTTCTCTCTTTGTTACCACATTGTACATAGTGAAAGTTCCGGAATATCAACCGGATATCCATCGCCTTTGGAGTTATCCTACGGCTTAGGATCGACTAACCCTGGGACGATTACCGTTGCCCAGGAAACCTTGGGAATTCGGTGAGCCGATTTTTCATCGGCTTAATTCGTTACTTATGCCAACATTCTCACTCCCAAAAACTCCACGGTCGCTTACGCTCCCGCTTTATCGCTTTTGGGACGCTCCCCTACCACGTCGCGCGCAGCGCGACAGCTGTTAGCTATTGGCTACTTGTCATTAGTTTTTGGCTAACGACTAAAGACAAATGACTAACGACTGTTGTGCTACGCACAACATCCGTATCTTCGGTGTAAGCTTTGAGCCCCGTTAAATTTGCGGCGCCACTATCCAATCCGTCTCCGACAAAAAGTCGGAGCCGAGATAAATCGAATAGTGAGTTGTTACACACTCTTTAAAAGATGGCTACTTCTAAGCCAACTTACTATCTGTCTTAGGACAATGACTTCCTTTTCCACTTAAGCTTACTTAGGGACCTTAGATGACGGTCTGGGCTTTTTCCCTTTCGAAGATGGAGCTTATCCCCCACCTTCTGACTACCACGCAAAAATTTTTGATATTCGGAGTTTGGTTGATGCCGACAACTTGCGTCGCCGGACATCATTCAGTGCTCTACCCTCAAAAACATACACGCGGTGCTAGCCCTAAAGCTATTTCGGGGAGAACCAGCTATTGCCAGGTTCGATTGGCATTTTACCACTATCCACAGATCATCCCAGGATTTTGCAACATCCCCGGGTTCGGACCTCCCCCTGATTTTCATCAGAGTTCATCCTGTCCATAGATAGATCACCTGGTTTCGGGTCTATCGCACAAAACTAAATCGCCCAGTTAGGACTTGGTTTCCCTTCGGCTCCCCCGATATACGGGGTTAACCTTGCTTTGTACGATAACTCGTTGGCTCATTATTCAATAGGCACGCCGTTACTGCGCTCCGCGCAGTAGCTATTAGCTTTTAGTCTTTAGCTATTGGCTAACGACTAATGACTAACGACTGCTGTGCGAAGCACAGCTCCGACTCTTTGTAAGCATTCGGTTTCAGGTTTCTATTTCACTCCCCTTTCGGGGTTCTTTTCACCTTTCCCTCACGGTACTAGTTCACTATCGGTTGAAAGAGGTATTTAGTCTTAGGAGGTGATCCTCCTGGTTTCCTGCCGGGTTCCACGTGTCCGACAGTACTTGAGAACAAGTAATAATTTCAAGGTAAGTTTTTATTTACAGGGCTGTCACCTTCTCTGGCGGTCCTTTCCAGGATCCTTCAACTAACTTACTTTTTGAAATTTTTTTGGCTTACTTGTCTCGCAACACCTTTTCTAGCAGATGGCAAATAGCTGATGGCAAATGGCAAAAACCATAAGCCATTGGCTATAAGCAATAAACTTAAAAAAAGGTTTAGACTGTTTCCATTTCGCTCGCCACTACTTTGGAAATCACGATTGTTTTCTTTTCCTTTGGCTACTAAGATGTTTCAGTTCGCCAAGTTCCCATCCCGCCATAGGCGGGACAACGTCGGTTTACGACGCTAAGTTGCCTCATTCGGACATCCCCGGATCAAAAAATGCTCGGCTTTTCCCCGGGGCTTATCGCAGCCCGCCACGTCCTTCATCGGCCTCTTTCACCAAGGCATCCACCAAATGCTCTTTTCTTGATGCTTCAATTTTGTATTTTGATATCTATTGCTAATTTTTAATGTTCAAGGAAGTTAAAGATTTAAAAAATCCGCGGTTAGCGGACTGAAAAATAACACAAATTGCGCAAAAAATTTCAGTCCGAAACCCTCCTTCTGATTGTTCTTGTATTTCTCATAAATCCTTTACGTCTTTAACTTATCCACAACTTTATCATAACACAAAAATGCACTATGTCAATAGTTCTAACAAAAAACCGCCGGACAAATTTTATCCGAGCGGCATTCATAAGAAACATTCCAATTTCCCGGCAACGGCTAATCGACGTAACTTATTTATACCCTTGTTTTGTAATTGCCTTACTCTTTCCCGAGAAAGGTGTAAAATTCTACCAACCTCATCAAGAGTTCGGTAGCACCCATCTTCAAAACCATAGCGATAAATCAAAACATCTCTCTGGCGCGTGGGCAGTCTGCTTATTTCCTTTTTTAGATTTCGTTTTATTTCCGCAACTATTGTATTTGTTTCTGGATTTTCCGCAGCTTCATCTTCAATAAAATCAGCTAATGTATCATCACTTTCGCCTAAAACTCTGGCATCAAGCGAATATACAGTATCGTCATAAATACCTTTTAGGATCGCCTTGGCGCGAGGAACCTTAATTTCCATTAATTCTGCCAGTTCTTCAGCACTTGGATCGTAATCAAGACCTGCCATTATTTTCTTGGCTTTAATTATGGCATCGTGCAGATAGACCGGTTTTCGGACATTTCGGCTCTGTTTTGCGACTGCACGCTGAACTTCTTGACGTATCCAGTAACAAACACAAGTTGAGATTTTGCATTTCCTGCGATAGTTAAAATGCTCTATCCCTTTAATGTGTCCAATATTTCCTTCTTCCAAAAGATCAAGAAATGAAACGCCGCGACCGATATACCTTTTGGCTACTGGTACCACCAAAAGTAGATTTGCTTCAATTAACTTTGTTTTGGCGTCCTCGTCGCCTTGCTCCATTCGTTGTGATAACGAAACAACTTCATCAAAAGAAAAATCTCGGCGTTTTTTTCCTGCCTCACTAAGCCAAAGGGAAACTAAATCTAAATCCGGTTCTTCTCTTTCAGCAAGTTCGGCGATTAATTTTTCTGGGTCAAGATTTTCTAATTCAAGTTCGTCTTCATCATTTTCTTCTTGTATATCTTCGTCCGCTTCAAAAGAGTTTGAATCCAATTTGTCAAGGTCCAACACATCTACTTTCATGCTCTTTCACCTCCTTGCTGTGAGCATATATTGCTGATGCGATCAAGCTACGATGGTGGACCATGCCGGATTCGAACCGGCCACCTCTTCCTTGCAAAGGAAGCGCTCTACCAAATGAGCTAATGGCCCGCACTTCGCTAAAGCTTCGCGCGGCATGCCTTACCATCCTCTTAATAAAATATAAACGCCTGCAATTATAACAAGAAGTCCTAAAATTGTCCATAGCAAGTAGGTGCCGCCTCCGGAGCCCATGCCAAGATGTTCATCAGCCCACTGATTATGTCCAACCATATCAACAATT
>CAZFRP010000010.1:0-16061 GCA_964521415.1 uncultured Candidatus Saccharibacteria bacterium
ATAAATAAAAAAAGAATATTTCGCAAGAAATAATTAAAAAAGTGTGATTCGTCAATAATGATAAATTATAATAAATTTAAAACGATTCCAAAATCTTAACAATTTTCTTTCCGTAAGGAGAAAGTTCGTGCAAAGTATTATTATTCAAGCGATTTTTATTTACAAGACCGGCGATGACCAAACGTCTTACATGCTCGGCGATGGTCTTCAAATTGCAATCTAATTGCTCTGAAATAGAAAATAAAGTCAGGCCGGGCTCATTTTTAATTGCAAAAAGTATTTCAATTCGGCGATGATTTGCAACTCCCTTAAAAATTCTTTCCAATTGTCTCGCGCTTTTTCTTTTATGATTTTGATTTTTGCGTTTTATCGCTAGTACCATATAATTCAATAATGCACCATTTAAATTGATTGATTAAATTCTTAAGAATTTAATCAATTCCTTCTAGGTAATAACAAGCACAATTAAGCGGTTTAGTTATGGTTTAAAAATAACCGCGTGAATTATCTATCAAAATCGGCTGGCTCGCCGCCGTGAATTTTGTGCCACTGCCTATCTTCTTTTGGCGTAATACCCAATTTTCGCATCACCTGCGCATGATTTTCTGGCGTTTTTTCGGCCAGCAGCTTTTCCCACTTTTTCTTGCTTGCCCCTCGTAGCTTCACCTTGGCGGGCGAAGTGGGGTCAATCTTTTTCTCTGCCATATTTTCATTTTAGCAAAAAATGGAGGAGAAAAAGAAACATTGTTCTTGACTTAAGGCGTTTTTTTTAATATAATTTTTTTAATCTCATGGAGGAGGTACCTTAACATGGGAAAACTGAGACAAAGACACCGGTTCATCTTAACATCCCTGATTTTGGCACTTTTGCACGAATGGACTTTAGGTCGAAATCCAAAAAGGGATTTGGATGAATTAAATCTGACAATACAAGACGTGATTTCTACTACTTTATACCTTATCAGATCGAGATTAGTTAAACCCTCGGTCAGAAACAATGGTCGTATCATTACCACAATTTATATTCTCAACCACCCGGATAGTTTCCGCGAGGCCGACATTTTAACCGAAAAAGGCAGACAAACTTTAGACACGATTTCTTTTGAAGATTTAGTAAAAAGGTGGCTAGAATGGCAAGACGAGTAAGACATCCCCGATGTTGGAGCGCCCATTTGCTTTGGTTAGCCCAGTGCTCGCGGCGGTTCTGGCTGGCTTGTCCGCAACAGAGAATAAAACCGCCTTTGAGTCCCATTCAAGCGCTGGGAACTTCTGTTCATGAGATAATTTTTGAAACTCTAAAAACCAATGCCTCGACCTCTCTTGCAGAAATCTTCGCTGCTTTTTCCAAAAAATTTCTAACCCAAACGCCAGACCCAAAACTCCTTTCTTGTGGCGAGCGGTGTCTTAGGAATTTCTTTGATAAATACTTTGTGCACGGAGATCGTACCGGTACCCAAAGCGTCAATGTCGAACTGGCAATAGCGGTCAGCCGGAATATAGAACCAGTTATGGACTGGACCTCTCCTTGTAAACCGGCTTATCAACTTTTTGGCATTGCCGATGAAATCCGAAAAGAAAATAGTGGTTTGGTCATTCGCGACTTTAAACTTGCATATCGTGAAGATGAAGATTCTTTATTTCGCTATCGACTGCAATTTGGCGTCTACCGAGCTTGTCTTAAACCTAAAACCGAGCAGGAAATCTTTTGCGAAATTTTTGACTTAAAAACCAATGAAGTATCCCCTGTCGAGCCGTTTTCCCGCGGTCAAATTCATGCTCTAGTGATGAAAGCAGAAAAAAGAATTGGCGGAGGCCCACGGAGCAAAAACCTCAATCTTTGCTTATACTGTCCTTATCAACCAATCTGCCAAAATCCTTATGCCGCGTCAAAGCAATGGAAACGACCAATGATTATAACGCAACAACTTTCTCTCGAGCTCAATCCCTAACATTCTGTTAGGGTTTTTTGCAGCTACAAAAATAATTAAAATGCCAAGCATGTTTCGCTCAGCAGGTGACCTTTACTAAATCTTTTTGTTTTACAAAATCAACAAAGTTCTTTCTTATTTCACATACAAGCTCAAACGGCAAACCAAGTATATTAGCTAAATCGCTCTTTGGGCCATCGTCAACAATCATCTCCAAAATAGCTCGCGCTGCAAAATGATTGCCGATAAGCAGTTCTATTTCCGCTTGTTTACAGAGTTTGGCATTGGCAGAAATTGCGTCTCGTTTTTCTATTTGCGAGGAAAGCATCATTTTATAGTCTGCCCGGGCAATATGACTTAGAATAGCCCAGAGCGGAATTTTACCAAATCCAACAACCTCTGCTCTTGTTTTTTGAATTCTCGCTTCAAGTCTACCAATCTCTTCCGCAGCTCTTGCCCGAAATGTCTGTAAAACAAAAAATACTTGATTTACAGGACTATAACTACTCACCTCGTCAAACAAGACAATCACCTCCTTTGGTACATTAGCATAAATACGAAGAAAAAGAAATGATAATTTAGTAAAAAAGGTATTTAAAAGAGAGACGTCGTCTTGACGCTTAGATGGATATTTTTTTGTAAAACGTATAGCATAGAAATATGAAAGAAGACGAGCCGCCAGAATTAAGTCTTAAAGAGAAAAGAGCTCTAATTGCAGAGCAACAGCAAAAAGAACTTTTGCGCCGTAAAGAAGCGGGTGAGTTAGAACCTTATGATTACGAAAAATTTTACATTTGGTGGATACAAGGAAAAAATGAACCCAAAACTGGTCGGCCTGTTACACGAAAAGATGTTGAAAATCATGCCATTGTTATTAAGCCAGAAGATTTTGAAACACTTGGACATTTAAAATATGTTAATGCAGATGGTAGAATAACTGTGATTGATTTTGCTGATGAGGGTTTTGATAAAGATCATCCGCTGATAATTTTCCCCGAACAGCTTGGCGATAAAGAGCTTTAAATCAAAAAAACCCTGAGAAATATTAAGACCGACAATATAGAAAAATTTAGTAACTCTTTTGTTTGTGCTTTCGTTTACGCTGCGCGACTTTTAGGCGAGAAAGAGAACGCTCTAAGGCGACCGAGGCATCGGTAAAGCTGACATCTTCGCGCTTTTCTTTAAGCAGTTTTTCGGCTTTTTCTTTGGCCTCAATCGCGCGCGCTTCATCAATATCTTCAGCATGCTCGGCGGCATTGGCTAAAATTTTTACCTTAGACCCTTGCCGCACTTCCACAAAACCGCCAAGTAAAGCAAAATGATCCCAATCTGCACCCTTTTTTATTTTCATCTCA
The DNA here is from genome assembly GCA_964521415.1 of uncultured Candidatus Saccharibacteria bacterium. Lineage (GTDB taxonomy): Bacteria > Patescibacteriota > UBA1384 > JAPLVJ01 > JAPLVJ01 > CAZFRP01. The sequence continues at coordinate 3,284 of CAZFRP010000010.1, forward strand.
CCACAACATAACGCCGCCAAAAGCGGCTCGTGATCAGGCAAAATTCCCATTTCACCCAAAGCACTTGGCACCACGATTTCATCAACTTCGCCATCAAAAATCACTTTTTCAGGAGTTACTACTTTTAGTTTAATCCTATCCATTTTACTTTACCTCGTCGATGGAACCTTTCATGTAAGAACCTTGCTTGCGCAAGAACCTTGTATGCTCGTCGCTATTTAACATCCTCGATCGCTCCTCGCATATAAAACGCTTGTTCTGGTTTACTGTCGTGTTTTCCTTCTAAAATTTCTTTAAAACTACGCACCGTATCTTCTCTTTTGACATAAGCGCCTTTGATGCCGGAAAATACTTCAGCCACATGGAAGGGCTGAGACAAAAATCGCTGAATTTTGCGAGCGCGGGAAACGATCAGTTTATCTTCATCTGATAACTCTTCAATTCCCAAAATCGCAATAATATCCTGAAGCTCTTTATATCGCTGCAAAACACGCTGAACTTCGCGGGCAATGCGGTAATGTTCTTCTCCAACAATATTAGGATCCAGGATAGACGATGATGAATCAAGCGGATCAACCGCCGGATAAATTCCCAGCTCTGAAAGCTGACGGGATAAAACCACGGACGAATCAAGGTGGGCAAAGGTGGTGGCTGGCGCCGGATCGGTTAAGTCATCGGCTGGGACATAGATACATTGTACCGAGGTAATAGAACCCTTTTTGGTGGAAGTAATCCGTTCCTGCAGTTCGCCCATTTCAGTTGCCAAGGTTGGCTGATAGCCAACTGATGAAGGAATTCTGCCAAGTAATGCTGACACTTCAGAACCGGCCTGGGCAAATCGAAAAATATTATCAATAAAAAGCAAAACGTCTTCTTTTTTTTCGTCTCGAAAATATTCAGCGACCGAAAGTCCAGCCAAACTAACGCGAAGGCGAGCGCCTGGCGGTTCGTTCATCTGGCCAAAAACCATCGCGGTTTTATCAAGAACGCCTGACTCTTTCATATCCAGATAGAGGTCATTGCCTTCCCTGGTTCTTTCGCCCACCCCGCAAAAAACCGAGTGGCCGCCATGCTCTATGGCGGTGTTGTGTATTAGCTCAAGCATCACCACGGTTTTGCCCACACCAGCGCCGCCAAAAAGACCGATTTTCCCGCCTTTGGGAAATGGGGTGATAAGGTCAATTACTTTAATGCCGGTTTCAAAAATTTCCGTTTTGGTTTCCTGATCAATTAGTTTTGGCGGCTCACGGTGAATGGGATAGAATTTTTCCGCTTTTATTTGCCCTTTATTATCAATTGGGCTGCCAACGACATTCATCAGCCGCCCTAAACTGGCGTTGCCTACCGGAACAGAAATTGATTTGCCAGTATCTTTAACTTCTTGATTTCTTTTTAATCCGTCAGTCGGACCAAGGGCGACCACGCGAACCAAATTTCCACCCAAATGCTGTTCAACTTCCAGAATTAATTTTTCTTTGTCCCGCTCGATTTCAAGCGCATTATAAATTTTGGGCAAATTTTTAAACTCAATATCAATCACTGGTCCGATGATTTGGACAATTTTTCCCATATTATCTTGCATAATTTCTCCTTCTTTATTCTTCCATGGCGCGTCGGGCCACGGTAAGCTCGGTGAGCTCGGCGGTGATGGTCGCCTGCCTAATTGAATGGTAGGTTAAATATAATTCATCCATTAAATCTTTGGCATTTTCAGTGGCATTTTTCATCGCCATCATTCGGGCTGAATATTCTGAGGCCTTTGACTCAAGTAAGGCCTGAAAAATTTGGGTCTCAATAAACTGCGGGATAATTAGATCAAGTAATTCTTTTTTTGAGGGTTCAAATAAATAGTCGCTTGGTTTTTCTTCTGATTGATATAAAACCGGGAGTATTTTTAAAACCATCGGTTTTTGTAAAAAAGTAGATTGAAAATAGCTGTAAATCAGATAAACGCCATCATATTTTTGATTTAAAAATTCTTCGATAACAAGGTGGGCAATCGGGGTAATTTCTTCGTACAAAATTTCGTCCTTAATATCGGAAAAGTCAGCCACTAATTTATTTTGATAAATTTTGCTTACAAAGTCCCGACCTTTTTTTCCGATGGTAATAATGGAGACATTTTTGTTTTCGTTTTCGGCTTGCTTAATAAAACTATTTAACTCGCGGAATAAAGCAGAGTTAAAGCCGCCGCAAAGCCCGCGATCTGAAGTTACAAAAATAAGACAGAGATTTTTTTCTTTTCTTTTTGTAAGCAGAGGGTGGGGCTGACTTCTTAAATATGCCAAAATTTCTTTCGCACTCTCTGAATAATCACGCGCCGAAAGTGTCTTTTTGGTCGCTTTTTGCATTTTAGAAGTGGCAATCATTTCCATTGCCCGCGTGATTTGATGGATTGAAGAAATTGAACGCAATCTACGCCTTAGTTGCTGCTGACTCGGCATCCGGCTCCTTTTCTTTTTCTACTTCCTGTAGCCAATCTTTTTTGGTTTCCTTGAAATCATTGATTACTTTTTTAATTTTTTCGGCCAATTTGTCATCTAATTCCTTCTTTGCCACAATTTCTTTCAAAATATCTTTTTCGTTTAAATCAAATTTTTCATAAAGGCCATATTCAAATTCCTTAATATGTTCTACCTTAATATCGTCTAACAAACCACTTATGGCCGCAAACAAAATGATGACTTGCTTTTCTACTGATAGCGGTTCATATTGGACTTGTTTTAAAATTTCCGTTAATACTTTTCCGCGAGCCAGTTGTTTTTTGGTCTCCTTGTCTAAATCAGTGGAAAATTGGGCAAAGGCGGCAATTTCACGATATTGTGCCAGTTCAAGCCGCAAGGTACCGGCTAATTTTTTGATTGCCTTGGTTTGAGCGGCACCGCCAACGCGAGAAACAGAGAGCCCAACATTAACGGCCGGCCTGATGCCAGCGTAAAAAAGATCGGCTTCAAGATAAATCTGGCCATCGGTAATGGAAATCACATTCGTAGGAATGTAGGCGGAAATATCCCCGGCTTGAGTTTCAATGATAGGCAAGGCCGTTAAAGAGCCGCCGCCGTTTTCTTTATTTAATTTGGCCGCGCGTTCCAAAAGACGAGAATGAAGATAAAAAATATCACCCGGGTAGGCCTCGCGTCCAGCTGGTCGGCGCGATAAAAGTGAAAGTTGGCGATAGGCCCAAGCATGTTTTGATAAATCATCATAAACTATCAGAACATCTTTGCCGCGGTCGCGGAAATATTCTCCGATCGTACAGCCAGAATACGGAGCAATATACCAAAGCGAGGCCGGATCTGAAGCAGAGGCGGTAACCACTACTACGTAATCCATCGCTCCGGTTTCTTCCAATTTAGCCACTAATTTGGCGATTTTGGACATTTTTTGACCAATGGCAACATACACACAAATGACATTTTGATCTTTTTGATTTATTATGGTATCAATTGCAATTGCGGTTTTTCCGGTTCCTCTATCGCCAATAATCAGTTCTCTTTGGCCGCGGCCAATGGGAATCATTGAATCAATCGCTTTGATGCCAGTTTGAAGCGGCGTATTAACCGGCTCTCTTAAAATTACTTGCGGCGCTAATTTCTCAATCGCCGATGACTCTTTGGCGTTAATTTTATTCTTTCCGTCCAAAGGCAAACCGAGCGGATTTAAAACCCGGCCAAGTAATGCCTCGCCCACCGGCACTTCTAAAATTTTTCCGGTCGGATGAACTTCATCACCTTCTTTTAAGTGAGTAAAGTCCCCCAGAATAATCGCTAAAATGACATCTTCTTCCAAGTTAAAAGCAAGGCCGAAAGTATCGCCCGGGAATTTAAGCATTTCATTATACATTACCCCAGAAAGACCGCTAATTTTTGCCACGCCATCTGCGATTTCTAAAATCTTGCCGGTTTTTTCTACCACGGTTTTAGTTTCAAATGAGATTATCTCTTTCTTTAAGTCCTCTACAATTTGGCTTACGTCTGCCACAAGGCCTCCTTCAATCTATTCAAATTACCTTTTACGCTGCTGTTAAAAGTCGTTTCGTTGATTTGAACAACCAATCCTGAAATTAAATTTTGATCAATATTTTCTTTAATAATCACTTTCTTAGGATAAAAATTTTTTTTGATTTTTTCTTGATCTTTTTCTTTAAGTGGCTTGGCTGACGTAATTTTAAGTCCCACAAAATTACCTTTTTCTGATGCTACTTTATCTAATTTTTCTAAAATCAAGGGCAGTTTTCTTTTTAAACCCATTTTTTTAAGGTAGCAGCAAAAATTTCTGGCAATTTCCGGCAATTTGTTTGGGTTTTCGGTCGCGGCTAAATACAGCGATTGTGCAATATTAGAAATTCTCATTGTGGTTTTGCCTCTTTTATGGCACTGTCAATTAAACTCTCATCAATGCTTTCATCTAAATTTTTCTGAATTACTTGAGAAGCAATCAGTAAAGCAATCTCGGCCACTTCCTTTTTAACATCTAAAACCATCTGCTCTCGGTCTTGTTCAATTGATTCTTTAGCACGCTCAATCATTTTTTTAATATCTGCTTTTGTTTTAAGCACTAATTCCTCTTGATTTTTTTCTGCCTGCGCCCGAGCTTGTTTGACGATTTTCAGGGCCTCTTTTTGCGCTTCGGCCAAGATGGCTATTTTTTGAGCGTCAAGCGCCGCTTTTTCTTTTTCTATTTCCTCGGCTTTTTTTAAACTCTCTACAATTTTCTCTTTTCGCTTATCAAGCAGATTTAAAATCGGCTTGTAGGCAAACTTATACAATAAAAATAGCAAAATGCCAAAATTAATAATTTGAGAAAGTAATAATTTAAAATTTATCCCAAAACCATCAATTAAATTCACTTTACCTGCCAATTTTTAAACAAATTTAATCACCAGCGCAATTACCAATGCGTAAATGGCAATTGCTTCGGCGAAAGCAATCGCCAAAATCATTGAAGTTTGAATTTTAGACGCGGCCTCTGGATTTCGACCAATCGCTTCCATCGCTTTTCCGGCCAGCGTACCAATCGCAAGGGCAGGAAAAACCGAACCAAGCCCCATTGCGAGTGCGGCCGCGAGTGACTTCATCATTTCTTCGGTCATAAAATCTCCATAATTTTTTATCCATTATTTTATTTTTATCTTAATGTTCTTCGGCAACAATAAATGCCAATCTTATAAAAACAATCGTTAACATTGTAAATACCAGGGCTTGCATTAAACCGACAAATAATTCCAGGGCATAAAATGGCAGCGGAGCAACATAAGGAACTAATGCTGAAACCACTAAAAGCAAAACCTCCCCTGCAAATATATTACCAAAAAGTCGGAAAGAAAACGAAATAACTTTGATAAGCTCGGAAAAAAATTCCAAGATGCTGGCAAATAAATCAATCGGTCCTTTTAAATTAAAAAATCTTTTTAAATATTTAAAAAAACCAGCGGCCATTATGCCAAAAATTTGCGTTAAAAGTACGGAAATGATGGCCAGCGACAAGGTGGTATTTAAATCAGCATTGGCAGAACGAAGTATGGGCACAAAAAAAATCTGATTTGTTTGGTGACTATATTCATAAATCCCCAAACTACCCACGCCAGGCAAAATCCCCATCCAGTTTGAAAATAAAATAAAAAGAAAAAAAGTCAAAACAAAAGGGAAAACTTTTTTGGCTCTATCATAACTGCCGTAAACATCTTCCATTAAGTTAAGGAAATATTCAAAAACCATCTCAAAAAGATTTTGCATTCGGCCGGGAATGGTTTTTAATTGTAATCGTAAAACAATGGCAAAAATAATTAAAACCAAAACCGCTAACCACGAGGCAATCAAAGAATTTGTCACCGGCAAAGACCCAAGATGAAAAATTGTTTCGGCTTTAAGCGATATTTCCATTATTTTTCGCTATCTAAATCTTTGAAGATTTTTTTAATTTTTATAAATATCAATAAGCTGGAAGTAATAAAGGCAATAATGATGCCTAAAAGCAATAAAAAGGGGCTGGTGCCAAACTTTTTATCAAGCAGGCGACCTAAAATAGCAAGGAGCAAAAGCGGGATCACAATATCAAAACCAAGTTGTAAAGAAAGTGAGATTGTCTCAACTAAACTTTTTTTCATTGAAACAATTACATTTTGAGTCCCGCCTTGGCGGGACGAAAAACAAACTTGCCCGTCAGGGATACGTCGCAGCGAAACTGCGACGTAGTTTATTTTAGTAATGTTTGGGCTAATAAGTCAATCCCCCGTAGGATTGACAGAACAAAAAACCAATTTATGTTAAAATTAAATTATGGCGGTTGCAAAAATTTTCTCAGCAGCGATTTGCGGTCTTGCGGCCACACCGATTGAAATTGAAACTGATATCTCTTCTGGCTTGCCGGCTTTTACAATTGTCGGGCTGCCAGACAAAGCCGTAGAAGAGGCCAAAGAGCGCGTACGAGCGGCCTTAAAAAATTCTGGTATCACGATCCCGGCGCGCCGAATAACTGTTAATTTAGCCCCAGCTGATATTAAAAAAGAAGGGCCGTCTTTTGATTTGCCAATTGCAATGGCCATTATTGCGGCGTCCGGTCACTTAGAAAATATTGACAAAAAATCACTTTTTGTCGGCGAGCTGGCGCTAAACGGTAAATTACGTCCGGTCTCTGGAATTTTACCTATAACCCTTCTTGCTAAGGAAAAAGGATATAAAAAAATCTATTTACCTGCGGCAAATGCCTCGGAGGCCGCCTTAATTCCAGAAATTGCAATTTACCCTTTAAAAACATTATCTGAACTTGTAGCACACTTGAAAGAGGAAAAGAAAATTGCAAGATATAGAAGCGATCCCACTTTATCAAGATTTCGCGAGGCAGATTTTCAATCCGACTTCGATTTTGCTTACATCAAAGGCCAGGAGCAAGCCAAACGAGCGCTGGAAATCGCAGCATCAGGAATGCATAATGTTTTGATGTCCGGACCACCCGGCGGCGGTAAGACTCTGCTTGCCCGGGCGCTTGCCACCATTATGCCAGCGATGACGCAGGAAGAAATATTTGAAGTTTCAAAAATTTATTCTGTCGCCGGTCTGCTTTCACCAGAAAATCCGCTGGTTTTAAGACGGCCATTTCGCAGTCCGCATCATACGGCCTCTGATATCGCCTTGGTTGGCGGGGGGCAAAAACCGCGACCAGGCGAGATAACCCTCGCCCATCATGGTGTTTTATTTATGGACGAATTACCGGAATTTAATCGCTCTGTTTTAGAAGCCCTGCGCCAGCCGCTTGAAGATAGGATAATAACAGTTTCGCGCGCTTCAAACACTTTAACTTTTCCCGCCTCTTTTTTACTGGCTGCCGCGATGAATCCCTGCCCATGCGGTTATTTGACTGATCAAGAAAAGCAGTGCATCTGCTCACCAACTCAGATTATTCGCTATCAGAAAAAAATTTCCGGACCCCTACTTGATCGAATTGATATCCATTTAGAGGTTCCCAAAGTTAAATATGAAAAATTAGCCGACAAAAAAGAAGCCGAAAGCTCTGAAAAAATTCGCCACCGTGTTGATAAAGCTCGGCAAAGGCAGAGCGCCAGATTTAAAAATCAAAAAATTAAAACCAATGCCGCGATGAAATTATCTGATATCAAAAAACACTGCGAACTTGACCAAAAATCGCAGGATTTATTAAAATCTGCTGTCAATCAGCTGGGATTATCGGCGCGGGCTTACCATAAAATCATCAAAGTCGCCCGCACGATTGCGGATTTAGAAACAAGCGAAAAAATTCTACCGCAACACATCGCCGAGGCCATCCAATATCGACCGAAAGAGATTAGCTACTAAAATATAAAAGCCCCGGGTAGGGAGTGCAACCGCTTGCACCCAGGGCTCTTGTCATGAAACAACATACACTTTAATACATTATGCAACCGACGTTAGGCCTACTACGGCTCGGTGACGAGCTCCATTCCGCCCGCCGCTGGGTTCAGTCTGTATGTCGTTGTGTCGCTTTGCCAGATTAACGACGCAAGGACAGCTATCTCGGCGATAGCCTCGGGCTTCAGGTTGTCTGAAATCCACAAAATGAGGATCTCAGACTCCTCAATGAATCGTACATCGGATGCACAATTCACCAAAGCCCCGAGCGACTGAATCTTGTCTAGGTAGCCCTCATCGATCGGTCGCATTTCTCTCACCTCTTTTCTGTGTGTACTTTTCCAGAACTGCAGCCGACCCTCTTTCAAGAATCAGCTACCAGCCTTGGAAACCTAAATATTATAGCAAAAAATAGGCCCTAAGTCAAGATTTTTGGCCTAATTTACTGAAAGGACATTATCACATTATTGCTAATGTAATAATGTTTTTAGCTTCCGAGTTGCGCCCAATTATAAAGATGATCGGAAATAACCGTAAGCCAGGTGGTTTTATCCGAAATTATGGCCGCAGCCACAACCACTAATAATAAAATCACAATCAGGAAAAAGATCTTTTTTAAATCTGACCTAATAATATCAACTGGTGTTAAAGATAAAATTGGTGCTATTGGTTTTAGAGCCGCAGCTGGCGCACTGGGAGCAGATACCGGATCTTTTGCTATTATTTGCGGCTCTCTTTCTACAGTATTTTCCATCTGAGACAACATCTGCCGCATTTTTTGTTTAAAAATCTTCTTATTCTTTTTGGACAAAATCGCTCCTTTCAGTCGCGTTTAAGTTGGGGCAAATTGTTTAATCGCTTCGCTTGATGCAAATTGTTTAAATTACATTCAGGCAATTTACTTCAACTTGCACCAAACGAGCGATAGCGAGTGATAAAAATTTTCTAAGGCCTCGAGCGGAATCGAACCGCTGTAAAGGGTTTTGTCTGGCTAACGCCAGATCTCGCGCTAGCGAGACAGACCGCTTAATTCTTAAGGTCTGGACCGGAATTGAACCGGTGTAAACGGTTTTGCAGACCGTTGCGTAACCACTCCGCCACCAGACCCTGATAATTCTATTTTAAACTAAATTGCAATTTTTTTCTTAATTCATCTTTAAAGCAATGTTTCTTTAACTGATATTCTCTTTTCGTCGCATCTTTTTGATTTTTATATGCTTCGTAATATATCAACTGCCATGGCTTATAGCTCTTGGTATATTTAACTCTACCTCCATTGTGTTCTTTAAATCTTTTTTTCAAATCATCGGTATAACCAATGTATAAATCTTGATTTTTATCGCTCTTTAATAAATATACGTAATGCATTGATTTATTCGCCATCAGACCATAAGCGGACGAGCGGAATCGTCCTGCTATAATATCATCCTAAGCGGGTAAGCGGAGTTGAACCGCCCTCTCGTACTTGGCAAGCACGTGTAATACCGCTATACCATACCCGCGCAAGATAAATTATAGCTTAAAGGACGCTCCTTTGTCAAAATTATTTTAAAATCTGCCAACCGCCTTGACATCATTTCCCATTCGCTATACAATATTTCTCGTATGGAAAAATATTTATCAATTGCCCAGATTATTTTCTCGGTCCTGCTGATAATTTCAATTTTGCTTCAGCAACGCGGGACTGGACTAGGCGGTGCTTTTGGCGGCGAGTCAAATGTTTATCGTTCCAAACGCGGTGTGGAAAAATTTCTTTTTTACTTTACGATTTGTATCGCGGTCTTATTTGTAATTACGGCAATCTTAAATATCTTTCTAAACCAATGAGGGCGAAAGGAATTATTTGAAAGATAAAGTGCTAATTTTTCAAAAGCGCCTGCAAAATTTACCACAACATTTAAGCCAAATCGAAAAAATTATTCTCCTGGTCCTATTTTTGGCCATTGTAACCTCATCTTTTCTCTCCCTTAATCACAGATTAAACCGAAGTTTAGTTCCTAATTTTAATAAAACCTTTACTGAGGCGGTTTCGGGCGATATTCGCTGCCTCATCCCGATTTTAAAACAAAATGAGGTTGAAAAAGATATCTCCCGCCTTTTATTTTCTTCTTTAATTAAATTTAATGAAAAAAGAGAAGTCGTGCCTGACTTAGCGGAAAAATGGGAAATCTCACCTGACGGCAAAAATTATACTTTTTATTTAAGGCAGGCGCGCTGGCAAGACAACGAAAAAATCACCGCCGATGACGTTGTTTTTACTTTTTCGCAAATCAAAAATGAACAAATTCAAAGCCCTTATTTTGATTGTTTTTCCAAAATTGATATTCAAAAAAAAGATGAAAATACAGTCAATTTTTCTTTACAAAAACCGTTTGCGCCATTTCTTAGCAGCTTAACCATTCCGATTTTGCCAGAACACGCTTTAAAAACATCCGGCCGGATGGTAGATTCGCCCTTTGCCAAAAAACCCATCGGAAGCGGGCCGTTTATTTTGGATAAAATTGAACAAAACCGAAATATTATCACCGTTTTTCTAAAACCAAACAGTGATTATTTTGGCGGAAAGTCAAAGCTTGATAAATTTATTTTTAATATTTATGCGACAGATGATGAGGCCAGTACTGCCTTTGCCAAAAAAGAAGTTGACGGTTTTTTTGCTGACAAACAGAAAGAAGGAAAATCTTATCAAACAAAGTTGCCAAATATAAAAGTCGCTTATTTTAATTTAGAAAAACCGTATTTAAGCAAAGATTTGCGCAAAGCGCTGGCCCTAGCCACAAATCGTGATGAAATAATTTCATCGGGAATTTCTGGAGAAAAAATCTACTTTCCGATACTGCCTGGGTTTTTGGGCTACAAGGAGAGTGAAAAATACGACTACAATTTAGAGCAGGCCAAAAAATCTTTTGCTCATGCCAAAAACAAACCAGATAAATTAATTTTGTTTACCAAGCCAGATGAAAATAGCCAAAAAGTGGCGGAGATTTTGAAAAAACAATGGGAAGCGCTGGGGGCAAAAATTGAAATCCAAACTGAGGATGAAAGCAACTTTGATATTATGCTTTTGGGCGTCAATCAAAAAGCCGACCCTGATCCTTATCCTTTTTGGCATTCATCGCAAGCAAAAAATGATGGATTAAACTTTTCTTCTTATGGAAATAAGGAAGTGGATAAATTGTTAGAAAGTGCCAGACAAACGCTGGATGCAAATATCAGAAAACAGAATTATGAAAAATTTGTGGATTTGCTTATGACCGATATTCCGGCAATTTTCCTTTATCAAAGCATTAATAAATATTACGTAAGTGATAATGTAAAGGGTGTAGGTGACATTTTAGGCGTCACCAGAGCCGATCGCTTTAATAATATTACAAATTGGGATATAAGATAATTTTGCCGCGGTGGCGAAATTGGCAGACGCGCAGCGTTCAGGTCGCTGTGAGCGCAAGCTCTTGAGAGTTCGACTCTCTCCCGCGGCATTTTTGGTTTGCAAAGTTATCCACAACGATGCGGGGGCTTGACCCCACTTCGCTCGTCGCTCTCGTGGTCTACGTCCACGCATCACGAAGTCGCTACGTTAGGGGTCTGCGTCCCGCACCGAACTTTGTTCTGGTGCGGGACTTGACAACATTATGGCAAGGTATGATAAAGTATAAATTGGTATGACAAGACAAAAGTTGTGCATAACTCTAAAAACCGATATTTTGAATAAAATTGATAGTATGGTTGATGGCCTAACACTGCGTAACCGATCGCATGTGATTGAGTGTCTTTTAACCCAAAGTTTGCCGTCAAAAATCTCACGAGCCCTGATTTTATGTTCTGGCAAAGGGCTCAAAATGCGGCCTTTTACTTATGAAATGCCAAAAGCAATGCTGTTGGTGCGCGGCAAACCGATTTTGGAACATATTATTATCCTACTTAAGAAAAACAATATTCACGAAGCCATAATTTTGCTAGGACCAAAAGGCGAAAAAATTCGGGATTATTTCAAAGATGGTTCAAATTTCGGTATAAAAATTACCTACCTTGAAGAAGAAAAACCAAGCGGCACTGCTATTCCTCTGCTACGGGCTAAAGATTTGCTTAAAAACGAACCATTTTTCTTAATTTATGGTGACGTGCTTTCCAAAATAAATTTAAAAGAAATGATTGATTTTCATGAAGAGAACAAAAAACCAATCACAATGGCGATAACATCAGTAGAAGAAGCTGGGGATTGGGGAGTGGTTAATTTGTGCGGTAACCGCATCACTTCTTTTGTGGAAAAACCGAGAAACCCCGGGCTTTCACATTTGGTTAATGCTGGTATTTTTATTATTGAACCAGAAATTATTGATAAAATTCCTACTAAAAAATTTTCTCGGCTTGAGGACGATGTTTTTCCGGATTTGGTAGAAAAAGGCAAAATAAACGGCTATCTTTTTGAAGGAAAGTGGTTTGATGTCGGCACCCCCGCCGACTATGGAAGGGCAATCAAAGAATGGCAAAATGGTCCTTAGGATCGAAAAGGACTTGCGATAACAAGGAGGTGCGTAGCAAAATGACAGGGAAAGATATGAAGATTGACCGCATCGATACAACTGAATACCTGCTTGTAGAACCAGGCAAAATTAAGACAAGGCACGACAGAATAACCAACATACCTGATGGGCATTGTTTGGTCAAAACGGCAGGATTTGGAATTTGCAGTGGTGACGATAAATACTTTGCTGGACACAAAGATCCTCAAAAACTCAAAGAAAGACTGCCCTTAATTCAAGGGCATGAAGGATCTGGCTATATTGTTGCCAGTGATAATGGCAGTTTTTCCCCTGATGAACTTGTTGCTGTTATTCCGTTTATTGCATGCGGCCAGTGTCAAAGTTGCAAAACCGGCAGAGCGAATTACTGCCCAGACCGTGTAATGATGGCGAGTAACGGTCCAGGACTCG
>CAZFRP010000011.1:0-2879 GCA_964521415.1 uncultured Candidatus Saccharibacteria bacterium
TTTATGGTAAAATATAGTCGAGCTAGACACAGGGAGCTCATGGTTTATTACTTCGTAAGGAGGTGAGGGTATGTTTAGGTTGCGCTGGAGCGCGAATTGTCTGGCGCATGGGGTCGCCGGACGGTTCGCGTCGTGCTGTCGTGTTGGCGGAGAACAAGAATCCTTTGGGCTGGCCTGTCTGGGCAGCAAGGCCATCGAAGCTCGCGCGCCTGTGTAACGTGCGAGCAGCCGTCTCAACAACCGGCATCGGGTCACTGCGCCTTTTGTTTCCCGAGGGCGGCTTGGATCGTGAAGAACTTCACGGTGTGTCCGAAAGGAAGGGTATCCATTTGGAACGTCTGATCGGTTTGGTCTGCGAGATGCAGACGCGTTTCATGGCGAAGAAGATTTACCAGTGCGGCGCCTCCTCGGCCCAGTTCATGACCTGAGAGGTTCGACACCTGACGGTTAGTTGGCCGAAACGCCAGTAAACTGGCAACCGAGGCAGGATGTCTCAAAACAGGCGAGGCGGAGATCCGTCTGTTCCTGAGGCATTCCTGCCTCCATTTTTTTAAAATTTGACGCCAGAAATTATTTTTTGTATGATTGTCTTAGGAAAATAATATTTGGAGGGAAAATGCTATTAAGTTTAGTTGCTCATGCGCAAGAGGCAACCGAAACATTGCCTGATTATTCAACCACTGCCGATACAGCCGCATCGGGTACGGCGGCCGCGGTTGGCGTCGGGATTTTAGGCGGACTGTTTATTTTTTGGTTAATTTTCGGTGTCTTGTCTTTGGCCTTTTTTATTTGGTGGATTTTCTTGATGATTGATTTGTCAAAACGTGATTTTCCCCAAAAGTCCACTTATCTAATTTTAATGATTGTTTCCCTTTTTGTACCGTTTATGATGGTGATTATGGATTTTGTTTATTATCTTGGGGTGGTCAAAAAAGGTGTTGGGACAAAAGCATAAAAATATGAAAAAGATGCGACTTATTTCCATAATTTTATTTGCAATTGGTTTAGTGGTCTGGTTTTTGGCCGGATTCTCAATTGCCGATCGGCCGTTTATACGACCAATTTACGGGCAAACATTTCAAGCAATTTCCTTTTTTGTGGCCATTTTTGCCATGATTGTTTTTATTTTCGGTTATCTGCGGGCAAAAAGAATCTAAAAAACTCTTATTTTTTGGGCTTTGCTATTTACGCAAGAGTAAAATTTTGCTATAGTTTAAGTTAGAACTTTGCCCCTGTAGCTCAATGGATAGAGCGCTTCGCTTCGGACGAAGAAGTTGGGGGTTCGAGTCCCTCCAGGGGCGAAGTCAAGGCAGGTAGGTCACGCGACGCTCCAGAACTAATGTTGCGGGTTTCCGCCTCGGCTTGCAAGGCGAAGCCGACGCGAGACGGGCGAATCCTGCCGGGGGCGATGACATTAGTCATTAGCTATTAGTCGTTGGTCATTATTTAAAATGTATAAATTTTTCAATTACCAGTATCTTTTTGAACAAAATCCGCCTGCCGATTTTAAATTCCTATTGCCACTTTCAGTTTTTTTTGCTTTAATGTTGTTGGCAGGAATTTTTGTCCCCTTTTTTCTTAAAAGAAAATTTAAGCAGATTCTGCCGTATAAAAATTTAGCCAATAAAATTCAGACAGAGTTTCTTATTATTTCTATTGTTGGACTCTTGCTTTTATTTTTCCGCAATCAAGGGATTCCTTATCTTTCTGCCCGGGTTTTATTCTTAGCCCTTTTTGGATATTTTATTTACAGCGTTGTTAGTTTCTTAATTTATTATAAAAAAGGTTTTTTAAGACAAATTTCCGAATTTGAAGAAAGCCAACGAAAATTGAAATATTTTAGGAGATAAAAAGTGATTGAAAAGACCATGAAAGATTTAGTGCAAGAAGAAGTCATTTTAGTGCCATTTAAACAGCACGAGATTGTTGAAGTGACATTAACGGGAAAAAGTAAAAATGCTCTTTTAGTTGATGTTTTGGGAATTGCCGAAGGAATGATTCCAGTAAAAGAGTGGGGCGAAGAAGGCAGCAATCTAAAAATTGGCGAAAAAATCTTAGCATATGTAATGCTAATGGAAAATGACAAAAATCAAGTTGTTTTGTCTTTGCGCCGGGCTGATCAGCAAAGATTTAATGTTTCTTTGAATCAAAAATATAAAAACAAAGACAAGTTAACCATTAAAGTGGTTGAAGCAAATAAAGGCGGCTTGCTTTGTGAGATTGGTACGGTGCGAGGTTTTTTGCCCGTTTCGCAATTATCATACGAACATTATCCGCGCGTCTCCGGTGATAAAGGAAAAATTCTCGCCCGCCTTAAAGAATTAATCAACGAAAATCTGCTGGTTAAAATCATTGCTTTTGATAATAAAACCAATAATCCGATCTTTTCGGAAAAAGCCGCCGCCGAAAATGTGCCGTTTAATATTAAAAAGGATGATGTATTAGAAGGGACTGTTTCTGGCGTGACTGATTTTGGGATTTTCGTTAATTTAGGTACTTTCGATGGTCTTGTTCATATTTCCGAGGCCTCTTGGAGTCATGTTGATGATTTATCAAAAATTGCCAAACCCGGTGATAAAATTAGAGTCAAAGTTATTGGCATTGAATCGGGCAGAGTATTTTTATCATTAAAACGACTGCAAAAAGACCCGTATCTGGCCACGATTGCCAAATATAAAGAAGGCGATGAACTAAAAGGAGAAGTGACAAAAATTGTTCCCTTTGGCGCTTTTGTGAAAATAAAAGATATTGAAGGACTGGTAAAATCAGCCGACCTTGAGAAGAAAAAAATTGAAGAAGGCAAAAAATATAATTTTAAAATCGCCAAGATTGATAAAAAATCAAGAAGAATAAATCTAACTTTGGCCGAGAAAAAGAAA
>CAZFRP010000011.1:2979-15255 GCA_964521415.1 uncultured Candidatus Saccharibacteria bacterium
CAAGATTGATAAAAAATCAAGAAGAATAAATCTAACTTTGGCCGAGAAAAAGAAAGAGGATTAAATGGAAATAACTTTTTTAGGTCATTCATGTTTTTTGATTAAATCAAAAGAAGCGCGTATCGTGATTGATCCTTATGATGAGAAAACCGGTGCAAAATTAATGCCGCTTAAAGCCGATATTGTCGCGGTCACGCACAATCATTTTGATCACAACAACGCTGGCGCAGTTTCAGGAAATGAGCCAGGTACAAAGCCAAAATTACTTGACGGGCCCGGCGAATATGAAATGCAGGGCGCAGAGATTATTGGCGTTTCTTCCTTTCACGATGATAAGAAAGGCGCCGAGCGCGGCTTAAACACTATTTATCTTTTTAATTTAGAAGAAATGGGTATTTGCCATCTTGGCGATTTGGGCCAGAGCGCACTTTCTGATGAACAGCTTGATAAACTTTCTACAGTTGATATTTTGATGGTGCCGGTTGGCGGGCGCTACTGTCTTGATGCCAAGCGTGCGGTTTCCATCATCAATCAAATTGAGCCAAAAATTGTTATTCCGATGCACTATATGGAGCCGTGGTTATCTGAACTTAAATTTGATTCCCTTTTAGATTTTATCAAAGAAATTGGCATGGATCATGAAACCCTTGATGTTCTAAAGATTCAAAAAGCCGATTTGCCACCAGAGGAAAGAAAATTAATTGTCTTAAATAAAAAATAGATCATTAGTTATTAGTTTCAATTCGTTATTAGCGAGGTTTAATGTTTGAGGGGCCGGCAAATTTAATTCAAAATTCAAAAAATATTACGCTTTTAACTCATAAAGACGCGGGCAAAGATGGTGATGCATTAGGGAGTTTACTTTCTTTAACGCTTTTTTGTTCTAAAATTGAAAGAGAGAATCACCCATTTTTGAGCGATAAAATTGCGTCTAACTTTTTGTTTTTGCCCGGTGTTGATATGTTAGACAAGAAATTTAATGAGCAGACCGACCTGCTGATATTTCTTGACTGTGCCGAATATAAGCACGGCGATTTTGACAAAAGAGTTTATAATTTGATTGAAAAGGTACCTTCAATATTAATTGACCATCATCCAAAAGGCGATCTTTCGCATTTTGTTAAATTTCAAATTCATGATCTTTCTGCCGCCTCAACTACCGAACTGATTTATTTTTTACTCACATCCTTCAAAGCAAACATTGACAAAGATATTGCTACCGCGCTTTTAACTGGAATTTTGACTGATACCAGCCGTTTTCAAAATCCAAACACCACCAAAAAAACTTTTTTTGTTTCCTCTTGCCTTTTGTCTCGCGGCGTCAGGATGGATGAAATTATCAATCACGTTTTTTATATGAAATCCCAGGGCGTCCTAAAGCTCTGGGGTAGGGCGCTTTTGCGATTATATAAAAATCAAAAATATAATTTGCTTATTTCTTATCTTACCGAAAATGATTTAAAAGGGAGCGAAATTGGCAAAGAGGAGATAGATGGGATTGCCAATTTTTTGAATCTTAATGCGAAAGGAGATGCCAGCGCTATCTTGTTTTTGCTTGGTTTTGATGGTAAAATTAAAGGCAGTTTGCGAACAACTAAAGATAATATTGATGTTTCGCGGCTGGCGCGTTTTCTTGGCGGCGGCGGCCATCAAAAAGCCGCGGGATTTGAAATCGAAGGTAAGCTCAAAATTGAGAATCAAGAATTTATAATTGAATAATGCCCGAGTGGCGAAATGGCATACGCGCAACACTTAAAATGTTGTGGAGTTCAACCTCCGTGCGAGTTCGACTCTCGCCTCGGGCATAAAATAATGTAAATTCAAAATAACGAGGAGAAAAATGGCAGAAAATTTGGAATCGTCGCCAGAGACCAAAAAGTCAGAAGATAAACCAGGCAAGGTTTATCATGATACTGCAGAATTACTTGAAGATGTTGAAGTAGCGAACGCAAGCACTTTGCGTTTTTGGGGATTACGTCTAATAGAGAAACCATCATCAACAAGACCAGGAAGCAGTTATTTTGAGATAGAAGAGGATAGAGAAAGTGGAGATAGCTTTGTAGATGCGGTAATCCATAAAGTTAAGTATCGGGATAAGCCAGAACATGCACGTTTTCAACTTAATTTTTTTGCACCAGACAAGGCAAAATATCCAGGGCCAGTAAATTGGTTCGAGTTAGTCAAAGCTGGCGTTTCAAAATACCGTATCGAAGTTTTGTCAAAAGAAAGATAATTGAATAATCCTGCTTAACTGAAAAAGCCGACCGAAGTCGACTGGCAAAAATGTAAAATTTGAAGAATGAGCATGGTTAGTTTGGTAGAGTTTGAAAGCTCAGGGAATATGTCATAGGGTTGATGACATAGGTTGTAAAATCAGCTTTGGCAATAATCCCTTTTTTTGTGTAGGAAATAGAGTAAACTGTTTGCATTACAGGGATTATTTTTGTAATCTTGTTTTGCCTCAAGTCATAAAATTGAATTGTGTTCGTTTCTTCTATTCCGTTATCTTCGCTTGTAGAAATTGCCAGAATCTTGCTGTCTGGCGAGAACGTCAGGCAATTGGCAAAAAACGGCAGGGGTTTTTCTTTTGCGCCGCTTTGAATAATGACAAAACGTCCAAGCTCTTTATTGGTGTTGGCATCATATTTGCATCCTATCCAGGCAGTAACACTTTTGTCTGGTGAAGAAACAACATCGGCAAGGGGCCTTTCGACAATGCTTGGTTTTTCTTGGAATGCTATGAATTGCGTCAAAAGAATAAGTCCAATGCCAAAGACAAGAAAACCAATAATAAGAATAATCATGTATCTTATCAGGTTTTTAAGCCTTATTGAAGAAATGTTCTCTGTTTCCATTCTTCCACCTCCTGCAGATTGGTGTGTGCAACAACTTAAATATAGTAACATCCTTGTGAAATAAATTCAATACCCTCCTTTACCTGATACTCTGATTATCTGTTCATCCGTTTATCTGTTTATTTCTTTTTCTATGTTATAATATTTACAAGAGGGCTATATGCGAAAATGGTACAAATTATCAACCGTGGGTGCGATATTGGTTATTTCGGGGATAGTTTTCTATTTAGGTTTTCCCCAGATTTGGGGCAGCGCTGTTTATCCGTTAGCGTATGAAGATTTGATCAAAAAGTATGCCAAGCAGTACAATGTTTCGCCATCTTTTATTGCCACGGTGATTTATGCCGAAAGCCGTTTTAATCCAAATGCTCGGTCGTCTGCTGGGGCGACTGGTTTGATGCAAATTATGCCAGCAACAGGTGCACGGTTGGCAAAAACCCTTGGCGACACTGATTTTAGCACGGATAAATTATTAGATCCGGAAAGAAGCATCAAATATGGTACTTATTATTACCGAGAATTAATTGACCGGCACCAAGGGGATGTGGATAAAGCGCTAATGGCTTATAACGGTGGCGAGGGCGCGGTAATAAGCTATGAGCGCCGGGGTGTCTTGCCGCGTGAAACCGAAGGATATTTAAGAAAAATTAAAGGCACTTGGGATATGTACGAAAAAGTTTACAGTAACGTTTGGTATGGTACTGGTACTTCAGGCAGCACTGATAAGGCAAAAGATGATGAGATGCAAAAGCAATTAAAGCAAAAGATTGATGCCCTAAAAGGCAAGGAAGAAGGACTGACCGAATATAAAGGACAAAATTGGGAATTTAAAGTTTTCTGGCCGCCGACTTCAAAATAAACTATTTCGCAGCTTGCTGCGAAATATCCCTAAAGGGAAAGTTTGTTTTTCGTCCGCCATAGGCGGACTCAAAATAAATATAAATAAACGATGAAAAGTGAGATACTAAGAGAGAAATTTTTAGAGTTTTTTAAAAAGAAGGGACATGTAGTTGTCCCTTCTGCTTCTTTAACACCCGAAAACGACCCGACGTCACTTTTTACTACTGCCGGCATGCAGCAGTTTAAACGATTTTATTTGCATCCCGATGAGGCGTCGGCAAAAAGCATTGTTACTATCCAATCCTGTCTTCGTACCTCAGATATTGATGAAGTGGGTGATGAGTCGCATCTTACTTTTTTTGAAATGCTGGGCAATTTTTCTTTTAATGATTACTTTAAAAAAGAAGCAATTGCTGACGCTTTTTACTTTTTGACTGATCCAAAATGGCTTTCTATAGATAAAAAAAGAGTCAGCGCCACATTCTTTGGCGGCGAAAAAGAGATCAAAGAAGATAAAGAATCCTTAGCAGAATTAAAAAAAATCAAGGGCCTAAAAGAAATCAAGCCGCAGGGATTTGCGGAAAATTTCTGGTCTCTGGGGCAAGATGGCTCACCCGGCGGACCGACCGTAGAATTTTACATTGATGATATTGAGGTTTGGAATTTAGTTTTTAACGAATATATTTTGGAAAACGGAAAATACGTACCGGTAAAAAATAGAGGCGTTGATACCGGAATGGGACTGGAGCGGCTGGCGGTAATTTTACAGAAGGCAGAGAATATCTATCATACAGATTTGTTTTCATTAGCTCATGAAAAATTAATGAAATTTTTGGGAAGAGAGAACGTCAGGGCCCAGCGCGTAATTTTAGACCATATTAGGGCCGCGGTTTTTTTACTTTTTGAAAATGTCTTGCCTTCAAATAAAGAACAGGGTTATGTCTTGCGTCGCTTAATTCGCAAGGCAATGATACAAGGTAAAAAAGTTTTAGCCAGAAATGGTTTTATCAAAGAGGTGGCGCTTGCTTTTATTTACACTTATAAAGATGTTTTCCCCAAACTTTTTGTAAAACGATTTCAAATTACCAAAGAACTTGATGAAGAAATAAATAAATTTAGTAAAACTTTAGCACTGGGCTTAAAGGAATTTGATAGACATAAAGAGAATTTATCAGGTGAGGTGGCTTTTAATTTATATCAAACTTTTGGCTTTCCTTTTGAATTGACCATAGATTTAGCCAAAGAGGCGAGAATTAAAATTGACAAAAAAGAATTTGAAAAGTTGTTAAAAAAACATCAGGAACTTTCACGCTCAACTTCAGCCGGGATGTTTAAAGGCGGATTAGTTTCAGGTGGCGAGCAAGAGACCAAATTGCATACCGCCACGCATTTACTGCTGGCGGCGCTAAAGCAAGTTGTCTCAAAAGATATCAAGCAGCGCGGTTCAAATATTACCAAAGAGCGCCTGCGATTTGATTTTAATTATCCTGAAAAATTATCTGATAAGCAGATTAAAAAAGTGGCAGATTTGGTGAATGAAAAAATCAGCGCCGATTTGCCCGTTATAATGAAAGAGATGAGTTTAGAGGCGGCAAAAAAATCTGGCGCTGTCGGAATATTCGATTCAAAATATGGCGATTGCGTAAAGATTTATAAAATTGGTGATTTTTCGCGCGAAATTTGTGGCGGGCCGCACGTTACTCATACCGGCGCGCTTGGCTCTTTTGTGATAATCAAAGAAGAATCTTCCTCGGCCGGGATACGGCGGATTAAAGCAATTTTAAAGTAGTTTTTGCCAGAATAAGTATTATTTTTAAATAAATCATTAATTAAGTAACATTTTGTTCCACGTTTTATAATATTAACAATTGTGGAATCAATGTCATATGACAAGAATTTATCGCAAAATTAATTTTAATACCGAGAAGATTCTGTATTATCTGTTCTTGAGCGGCGGCGTCATCGCCCTGTCAATTTTAGCACCAAGGTTACCCTATGAAATTCTAAAGGCCTATTTAAGACAGGGTAAAGTTAAGGAAAAGAAGTTCAGTCGCTCCCGATTTAATCGCGATCTTAAACGTTTGGTAAATCACGGAGATATTGAAATTGCAGATAATAAAGTGCGTATAACGCAAAAAGGCAAAACGCGAATTTTAAAGTTTAAACTTGAAGAAATGAAAATCAAGCGCCCCAAAAGATGGGATAAAAAATGGCGGTTGGTGGTTTTTGATATTCCTGTCTCGCAAACAAAAACAGGTATTACTTTAAGACGAAAATTACTTGATCTTGGGTTTTTACATTATCAAAAAAGTGTCTTTATTTTTCCTTATTCCTGCCGCGATGAAATTGATTTTATGAGAGAAATTTTTGAATTAGGTTTTTGTGTAAAATTGATCACGGCTACAAAGATAGATGATGAGGACTATTTTTTGAAACGATTTAAATTGAAGGCGGTTTAGGATTGCGTATTTACTAGCGCGTTTTTCATACTTTAATACGGACTACTAAAAAAATGTTCCAGATTTT
This sequence comes from uncultured Candidatus Saccharibacteria bacterium, assembly GCA_964521415.1. Classification (GTDB taxonomy): domain Bacteria; phylum Patescibacteriota; class UBA1384; order JAPLVJ01; family JAPLVJ01; genus CAZFRP01. The sequence continues at coordinate 9,201 of CAZFRP010000011.1, forward strand.
ATAATATTATAATTTGTGGGATTTTTTGGATTATATTTGGTTAAATCGGTTAAAATTGTATTGATTTTTTTCAAATTAATAATCGGATAAATAATATATTTTAATTAGAGGTGGATAAAAAGAATGGGCTTGACATCCAGAGAGAGAGAGTTAAATGAGGGTGGAAGGAAAGAGAAAATGAAAGAAGGAACACCCGAATTTGAGAAAAAGTTGCTACCCGAAGTCAGTGGGGATACTGTTGATGAATTAATAAGGAAGTTGACCGATAGAGAATCAGATTCTGAGATACGAACTCGTTTTTTTGACGAACAGCCAGAGGTTTTTGAATCTTTCACCCATGCATTTATTGGTATATGCGAAAAGGAAGGAATAAATACCAAACCGCTTTCTTCACAAAATAAAGAAATTTTGGACGATATGCTTTATGCGATTACTGTTATGTATGAAGCATTTAGAACTCAATTAGGAAACAGGCCGCTTCCAAAAATTAGCCAAGAAAATATAGACAGTACACTTGGACCGTTAGCAGTTTTGAAAAATTCTGATTATACACATTCTGAGTATTATCGTTGGGGCAATAGATTTATGAAAGAACAGCCGAATATAGCAGGATTCGTTGTCGCATATGCCGAAAATTTTGATCGGGAAGATTTGCCATTCGGAAGAGCATTAATGTTAGTTTTTGGTGCAACTGCGTATGAGTTATTGCGTTCTCAAATTGAAAAGGAAAATCCGCCAATGGGATTATAGCGTTCTTTTTTGCTCTCTTTTTATTTTCTGTTATAATTTGATTGATGGGCATTTTTGGATTAGGCAAAAAAAAAGAAAATGTGGCGCTTTCTTTGGATGTGGGGACTGAATTTGTTAAAGCGCTGATTTTTCGTATTGAACAGGACAAAGGATATGTTACTGGAGTTGGCAGACAGCGGCAGCGGCTTTCTGATATGCAAGGCGGAGCGGTAACTGACATCCAGGGTGTAATTGAAAATTGCCAAAAAGCGCTAACGGCCGCCCAGACCGAAGCCAAGCAAAACGTTACCCAAACCATTATCGGCATTGCCGGAGAGTTGGTTAAGGGAACCACCACGGCCGTAAAATATATTCGTGATGATGCTACCTTGCGAATTTCTTATAAAGAAATGCGGAAATCGTTGACAAAGTGCAAGAAAAGGCCTTTGAAAAAGCCAGAGCGCAGTTAGCTTGGGAATCAGGCCACCGGGAAATTGATGTCAAGTTGGTTAATGCCGCGATCGTTGATGTAAAAATTGATGGTCACAAAGTGACCAATCCAGTCGGCTTTCAAGGAAAAGAAGTGGAAATTGGCATTTTTAATTCTTTCGCGCCTATTGTTCATTTGGGAGCATTAGAAACCATTGCCGCAGGTTTAGGTCTTGATTTACTTTCGGTTGCCGCCGAGCCATATGCGGTTGCCCGCAGTATCGGCCTTGAAGAAAAACCGGATTTTTCCGGCATCTTTATTGATGTGGGAGGCGGAACAACTGATATTGCCGTGGTCAGAAACGGCGGCGTTGAAGGGACAAAAATGTTTGCCTTAGGCGGCCGCGCTTTTACGCGCCGGATTGCCGAGACAATGGATATTTCTTTTGAGAGAGCCGAGGAAATAAAAATTAATTACTCACTTGGTAAAGTGACAGAAAAAGTTAAACAGCAAGTGGGTGAAATTCTTCTCTCTGATACCGAGGTTTGGTTATCGGGCGTTGAATTGATCCTTTCTGAGTTTGCCCTTGATTTACTTCCTTCCAAGATTCTGCTTTGCGGCGGCGGTTCTCAGCTTCCGGAAATTCAAAAAATACTTTTAACTTCAGCTTGGGCAGCGCGCCTGCCTTTTTCTAAAGCACCATTGGTTCGCTTTTTAAAACCCGAAGAAGTTGTTAATATAAAAGATAATACCGGACGACTTACAAATCCGCAGGATGTCACGCCCATGGCACTGGCGAATTTAGCAATTGATTTAGCTGGCGAGGAAACCGTAGTTGAGGGCATTTTGGATAAAGCGGTCAGGGCAATTCAAACCTAAAAAGGAGCGCGGTGGACAAAGTAATTTATTTAGATCCAGATGAGGAAATTACCTCTGCCTTGGATAAAATTAAAAACACCGAAGATAAAGGGATTATTTTGGTGGTGCCAAAGGGCGCGACCTTACTTCAATCTTTAGTTAATTTAAAATTGCTTTCAAAAAGAGCGATTGACTTAAAAAAAGAGATCGCGTTAGTTACTTCAGATAAAATCGGCCGCAACCTCGCCTCTTTAGTTGGCTTTTCCGTTTATTCTGATATCAAAGAAAAAGCTAAGATTAAACCAAAAGAGCCAGTTCTTTCATCATCACCATCAGTGGTAATAAAAAGCTATGTGCCAAGTCAGGATAGATTAGAAGAACCGCCGCCGGCCAAAAATCAAGCAGAGCCGCCCGTAGATGAGACAATCAAGATTGAGCCGCCCCAAGAGAAAGAAGTTATCCACGCCGAGCATAAAGAGAAGAAATTTAATTTGCCGCAAGTAAATTTGCCGCAAGTTCAAATGCCAAAACTGCCGAAAATGAAAATCCCAGAGATTTCCTGGGGTCTTTGGGGAGGACTTTTTGCTGGTTTTGCGCTTGTTTTCATTATTTTATATTTGATTTTGCCGAAAGCAACATTAACGATTTTGGTCAAAACCAGCGATTTTGCCCAACAAACCGAGATTATTGTGGATAGTAAAGCAGAGGCAATTGACAGCGGAAGTAAAATAATTCCCGGTTTTCCGATGGAGACAGAAAAGGAGGATAGTAAAAAATTTGATGCGACCGGCAAGAAAAATGTCGGTATTAAAGCATCAGGCACAATTTTAATTTCAAATTCCTCCAAAAATTCCGACGGATCTGGTGCCTCCCTTCCGCTTAAAGCCAATGTTGAAGTCAAAGATAAAAAAACCGGCAAAATTTTTCTTACCGCATCGTCAGTGACCGTTTCCGCACTCACCTATTCTTGCGATCCGAAAATTGGCGTTTGCAATTCAGTGTCTGGGACGGCAAATGTCAAAATTATCGCCAAGGAACCAGGTGCTGGCTACAATTTAGGTCCCTCTGATTTTGTTTTTCCGGGGTTAGGTAATGCGCCAGTGACAGCAAGGTGTGATGGGGGGATTACTGGCGGCAATGATAAATACGCGACCGTTGTTTCTGATGAAGATATTGCAAGGGCCAAAACCGAAACAGAAAAAGAGATTTTAGATAAAGCAAAAGACGAACTTAACTCAAATCTTGAAAAAGGGCAAAAAATCATTGACGGTGCTATAAAGACAGAGATTATTTCAAGCTCTCCGTCGGTTGCCACAAACTCCGAGGCCACGCAATTTGAAATGAAAATGAAAATTAAAGCCATGACCATGGCGGTAAAAGAGAAAGATTATAATGAGGTATTAACGCAATTTGTTGAAAGTATTATGCCTTTTGATAAGCGCCTTATTGGTAACGCAACTGATTCAACCAGTTTTTCCTTAAATTCTTATGATAACAAAAATCAGATTATGAAAGTCAAAGCAGAGATTAAAGCCAAAGTGGCCTCAAAAATTGATGAGAATAAAGTTAAAAGCGATGTTGCCAAAAAACCAAAAGAGGAAGCGATAAATTATATTAAGGCGATTAACGAAGTTCAAGATGTTTCCATTTCTAATTTTCCTTATTGGTCGAAAAAACTTCCTCAAAGTGAAAAAATTAAAATCAAACTAACTCCATGAAAAAAAGAATCCTTGCCCTTGATTTTGGAGAAAAGCGCATTGGTGTGGCAATTTCAGATCGCCTGGGGTTTATTGCCAGGGCCTATAAAACCGTTTTATTTGATGAAAGCCAAAGGGCAATCAGAAAAATCAAGCAAATTTGTCAAAAAGAGAGCATTTCCAAAATTGTTATTGGCTTGCCGCTAAATTTAAAGGGTGAGTCAGGATTTCAGGCCAAAAAAACCAAAGAATTTGCCAAGGCGTTGCAAAAAGAGGTCCATCTTGTGATTGCTTTTCAGGATGAACGTTTTTCTTCCAAAGAAGCCGAGCGAATTTTAAAAGAACAAAACATCAAAGGGAAAAAAGAGAAAATTGATGCTCTTTCTGCGGTATTCATTTTAAATCAATATTTAGAAAAAGAAGATGTCTAAATTATGGAAAATCATCCTTAGCGCTTTTGTTTTTTTGTTAATAGTATTTTTATTTTTTTATTTTTCGGCATTAGCGCCGCAAAAAAGCAGTGACGCAATTTTAAGTTATGAAGTAAAAAGCGGCACATCATCGCGAAACCTTGCTTCGGATTTAAAAACTCGCGGTTTAATTAGATCAAAATGGGCCTTTTTAATTTATTTAAAAGTAAATGGCGGTATTATCAAATCAGGTTTTTATGAGCTTTCCCCTTCTTATAATTTAGGCAAGACCGTTTTTAACTTAACATCAGAACTTAAGGAGTGGAACGTGACTTTTCCCGAAGGGTATGCCATCCGCGATATGGCCGATTTGCTTGAAAAACGAAATATTGTTAAAAAAGAAGATTTTCTGGCATCAGCTTCTGATATCGTAAAGTACAAGGCCGAATTTCCTTTTTTGTCTGAAGTAAAATCACAAATCTTGGAGGGTTATCTTTTCCCAGATACTTATAGATTAAATTTAGAAATTAGTGCCGATCAAATTATTAAAATTATGCTGGAAAATTTTCAGAAAAAAGTTTATAAAGAGCTCTCAAACAAAAAACTTGATGAAACAATTGCGCTTGCTTCAATCGTAGAACGTGAAGCAAAAGACGATGAAGAAAGGCCGATGATTGCCGCCGTGTATTTAAATAGATTATCTAAAAAGATGGAATTAGAAGCTGACCCAACCGTCCAATATGCCAAGGGAAGCTGGGAGCCGATCACCAAAGATGATTACACTAGCGTTGACTCTCCGTATAATACTTACAAATATTTTGGTCTGCCGCCCAGCCCGATATCAAACCCGGGTTTAGCTTCAATTAAAGCCGTACTTGCCCCGGCAGAAACAGAGGCATTATATTTTTTTCATACCCAAGATGGACAGACAATTTTTAGCCAGACAGCCGAGGAGCATGTGCAAAAACAGAAAGAGTATTTAAAATAATTCTGTGATACAATATATTTTAAAGGTTTACGAGGGGCGAAAGCCCTTTTGGTTTGATAGAATATAAATGGAGATGGAATGTTTGATAAATTTTGGGGATTGCTATCTCATGATATCGGGGTTGATCTTGGTACCTCAAGTACCTTGGTTTATGTTAAGGGCAAAGGGATTGTTATTCGGGAGTCATCTGTCGTAGCGATCAATCAAAAAACCAAACAGGTTTTGGCCATTGGCAATGAAGCCAAAAAAATGGTTGGCCGGACACCAGCTCATATCGTGGCCATTAAACCACTCGTTGATGGAGTAGTTTCTGATTTTGAGGTGACTGAGCAAATGCTCCGTTATTTCATTGAAAGAGTTAATAAGCAGGTTTTTGCCATTATGCCGCGGCCGCGGATGGTCATCGGGATTCCTTATGGCGTGACTGAAGTGGAGCGCCGCGCCGTTGAGGAAGCGGCCATCAATGCCGGAGCGCGCCAGGTACTTTTAATTGAAGAACCAATTGCCGCTGCCATTGGCGCGCGCCTGCCGGTTCAGGATGCGGCTGGCAGTATGATTATTGACATTGGCGGCGGAACCACCGAAGTGGGGGTGCTTTCACTGGGCGGCATTGTGGCTTCAAGATCCTTGCGAATTGCCGGCGATGAGATGAATGAAAATATTATTAATTTTGCCCGAGATGAATATAATTTACTCTTAGGAGAGAGAACTGCAGAAGAGATTAAAATTACGGTTGGTTCAGCGAGTCCACTTAAAGAATCTCTTAGCATGCCAATGCGGGGACGCGATTTGGTTACCGGCTTACCTAAAGAAATCATAGTCAACGATGAACAAATACGAGAGGCCTTAAAAAAATCTATTACCTCAATTACAGAATCGGTTAAAGAAACAATACAGGAAACGCCGCCAGAACTGGTAGCTGATATAATGGAAAAAGGAATTA
>CAZFRP010000012.1:0-12658 GCA_964521415.1 uncultured Candidatus Saccharibacteria bacterium
CGCCGCTGCCCAGCCAAAAAAATTGTGGATGTTGAAAAGATGAAAGGTTTTAAACAAACCAAAACCGATTAGCAGATAAGTGGTATAAATGGATAAAATGTAAAATAACCCAAAAATAATCAATAATCTGCGGTCGGTTTTGAAAGATAAAAGCAGTGAAAGATAAAATATCAAAACTCCTACGGCGCAGGGATTTAAAGAGTCAATTAAACCGTTAATTAGTACTAAATAGATCAGGTTTTACTCCACGTAAGCGTTAAATTTTATTGACGTATTTGAAAGATTAGGATCGTTAGTTTTAAAGTATACTGTCCGAGAAACAGATCCTTTTATAGGCATGATACTTGGCTGATAAGTAATTTTTAAAATCGCGCTTTGATCGGGTGGCAGTTCTCCTTGCCATGTCTTATTTTGTTGCATCGAAAATTTTGGGCTGGTTTTCCCGCCAATAATAGTTTCGGCAAAGGTGCAATCGCAAGAAGTTGTAACATTAAATATGGAAAGTGGTCTTGTGCCGGTGTTTTTAATGACAATATCTTTATTTTTAGTCTCGGAAACTTTCATCTTGCCCAAATCAAAAGATTGTTCCGAGATTTCTATTTTTGGTTTTTCCTTATCGTCTGGATTGTATGAAGTCACAGGTGGGCTAGCAGATTTTAAAGATACCAAAACAATCGCACCAATAATAATAACTGTTATAAATATAATTCCAATTACGATAGGATTTTTACTTTTTTCCACTTAAATCCTCCCCTTTATTTATGATTCATTTTTGTGACTTTTAAGATCTCTTTGATCATTTCCTGTTTTCTTTTTTCGTTTTTTGTCTCCATCGCCTTTTTGAAGCAAGTATTTAAGTGATTTTCCATTAACATTTGGTGGGCAGATTTCAAAAGCCCAATAACTGCCAAATTTTGCTGCATAATATCAATGCAGTATTGATCATTTTCTATCATCTTGGTGATTTTAGAGATTAAACTTTGAGCTTTTTTAAAATTGATAAGGGTTTTTTGTTTTTTACTGTTCATAATTTTTAGTTTTTCATTTTTACTTTTTAATTTTTCTTTTCACCCCGACCATAGGTATAGGTCTATAATATCAAAACGAAAATTCTTGTCAAGCCCCGCCACAAGGCGGAGCGCAGACCCCTAACGAAGCGACTTCACGATGCCCCGCCAAAGGCGGGGAGAGCGACAAGCGAAGTGGGGTCAATAGGCAAATTTACTATAGACAGAAAAACTTTTATGCTACAATAAAAGAAATAATTAAATGGAGGGTTTGTGGCAGAACAAACGCAAATACAACCACAGGCGCAGGTTAAAAAGCTAAATTGGACGACAACGTTGATTTTATCTATTTTGCTTGGTAATCTTGGCGTTGATCGTTTTATGATGGGTCAAATCGGCTTGGGAATTTTGAAACTTCTTACTGCTGGCGGCTGCGGCATCTGGTGGCTAGTTGATGTGATTCTAATTGCGATGAAAAAGCCGTTTCCTGGTGTTGAATGGGTTGAGTAAAACAAAGGCATTGTCATTTTTTTGGGAAATTATTACTTTAGGTACTGCTCGCGCTCGCGTAATTGTTTTTGGTTTAGTTTTAATATTTTTGGCGATTTTGCCCACGGATAAACTGGGTCGGCCCGGGCAGTTTTGTGTTTTCAAAAATTTTATTTTGCCGATTTTCTTTAGGCATCATTGTCCTGCCTCCGGCATTTTTCATGATTGTTTTTGCCCGGCTTGCGGAATGACCCACGGGATTTCGCGGATGATGCACGGGGATTTTTCCGGCGCCTTTTATTATAATCACCTTTCTCTTTTTGTCTTTATTTTAATTTTGGCGATAATTTTTTGGGATTTAAAGAAGATTTTTAGGCAAAAAAAGGTGCCCCCGCGGGGCGGGGGCAAAGCGACCAGACGTGTCGTCATTGGTCGCTAGAGAAATGTCATTTTGACTTGTTGTAGGACTTGCGCGTCCCGCAGCTGCCAGTAGGCAGTCAGAGCGGCATTTGCAAGATCCCACTGTCTCGAACGCGGTACCGCCTTAAACTTTCCAAGCGGTACCCACTCTTTGAGGTCGGCCAACGCCAACCGAAGATTGTTGGCCCTGCTCGTCAACTCCTGCTCGAGCGCTGATGTGTCGAGCTGATTTAGGATTGAAGCAAGCGTCTCTCGAAAACTATCATCATCCATTCCTTGCCGGAATGGCTTTGACAGTTCCTCGAGTAGCTCAAGGTCGCGTTCCGAGCAGCAGTAGAATCGGATCTGCTCCTCGGGGTCTGGATCTGGTGTTGCGACTGGTGCCTGTGGTCTTTGGCCGTCTCCACTTACCAGACAGTACTGGTTGTTCTCGTAAAGCCCGATAAGTTTGATCGAGGCGCCGCGCCGCGTGAAGACATGCGTCAACTGTTCTTCTCGGTTGTTACACCAATCCGGGCAGAGGGCGCGTATCTGCGCCGCGGTAGTCGTATTGGTACACTGGGTTGCTTCCAAAACTACTCGGGCGCAGAGGCTGATTTTCTCATCTTGAGGGTAACCTGTAGACGAGAGGATCAGCGTCATCAGAACGATCAGTCTAAAGGTCTTCATGGTTCAGTCACCGGCGGCTTAGACCAAATTCCCGCCGTAAGCGTAGTGAGGTTCCTGAATTTGCCACTCCCAGAAGCAAAGGCGCCGCCCTCGCCAGCGGTCATAGTCGCCCCGCTGTCAGCAGTCCCGGTCACGTATTCGGACGCCGTGTTTGTCGAGCTGTTTTTAACCTCTTCTTTCAAAGCGCCAACATAGCTAGATTCGCTTTCCGAGAAATCCTGGCTTGTCTCAGCCTGCGAGAAACGTTTCTCGCACGGCTTCTCGGCGCTCGGGCAAAACAGTGAAGCCCCGGCGTTGGCTGAACCTCGTCGGCCCGGCGAAGCGTTGAATACACCGTAGATTCTCGCCTCGACAGTTAAGCTCGAACTCTTTGTGAGTGTGTAGAGCGACGGCAAGACACAGCCGTCGAAAGGAGGATACTTCACGTCTCCTGTCGTCACCTGTCCACCAGAGGCCGTAGAACATGAGACCCCGGCAATACTGGTGTCCAACTGGAACCCGGCGCTGCAAGAAGCTGTGGCGTCCATGTTGGTGTCAAGCATCGCATAAATGATGTTGCCGATAGTGGTCCATTCGCCCCCGCCGCCGACTGACGCGCTGGCCATACCACTGAAACCAGTGGTGCCAGACATACTCGACAGGTAGCCGAGATAGTCTATGTATGGCATCCGGTGAGAAACTACCCACTCGTAGATGAGCGGCCCGCGGCCGTTGATGGAGCAGGCGAACTTGGCCACGTCTCGTGTCCGAGAACATTTGTCAACACAGATATCGACCATATAGATCCCTCGGACAGTGCCGGTCATTCCTGCGACGCTCCGTAGACGAAGCGAGGTATCGTCAAAGCCGGAGATGGATATCGCCGACACTTCAGCCGGCTTACCGTCTACGCCGTTGACCGAGATGGTAAAGCCGATAAAGGCTCCTAGGTCGGGAATGATCGGATTACCTTCATCGTCGGCCTGCTGAGAGATGACAACGTCATACAGGACTTTGCCGTCCTCATCCCTGATCGTGTAGTGATCCGTCTCTGCCGAAGCAGTAGCGGTCAGGACTAGTAGGAGAGTTGCGAGAAATACAAGGGCTTTCATCAGATTTCTCCTTAGCGCTTGATCGCGCTCTTAAGCCCGAGATGCGGTCCGTTACCACCAAGGTGACTGGTACCGCAGACAGTTATAGTGTCGCCGACGGCGATGCCGATCGGTAGCTCTCCACTGATGGCAATAGGAACCCCGCCGTCGTCAACAACGAAGCCGAGTGTTGTCGTACTGGTAACACGGCCAGTGAGAGAGAAGAACAGCCCGGCGTTGAGCGCCGAGAGCGTTTTGGAGTTGCCGCCCACTGGGGGCACAACTGGAAGCCCACCAAAGAAGTCAACGGCACAGGCAAGCAGCCGACGGACGTCGTGCACGTCTGTAATGAATGTTCCCCGAAGATGCGTGACGATCGCGTCTTTCGGTGGGCAAGGGACCGACGGCAGGCATGACACTTCCAGCCAACCCTGATGCCTGGGGTGTTGGCAGGAAAACGATGATAAGCCATCTGAGTCAGTTACGTGCCACGCGAGGTAGCACTGAACCTCGATGCCGTCGGGTGAGGACTTGAAGTCGCGATCTATCACCCATGGTGCCGAATACTCCTGTTCCATCGGCACCGACTGCCATGTACTCGGAAAATCGACGGCGATCGGCGAGTTCTCGATCGACCCGACAAACACGGGGTGTCCATTAAGTCCGATTTTCCGCAGAACCGCCGCCAATCCAACGCTATTGTTTCCGGTGTAGCTCAGCGTTGATAGCGGAATCGAAAACTCCGCATCAAAGCCGCTTGCGTTGTTGACGATTGCCGAGTTAGTGATAGGCACAAGTGACCAGTTGTCAGCCGGCCGGCACAGCTTAACGGCGTCGTTGCCCACTACGATTTCCGAATCGCTGGCCTGAAATGGTAGTCGGTGCCAGCCAGAAGCGGCAAAACAGATGACAACGAAGTCGCCAATCTGCCACTCGCCCCAGTTAGTTGGAGATATCGGGCTCGTTGTTGCCCGCATCAGCCCATAGAAGTTGTTCGTGTCCCGAGCGAGTTGAAGTTCAAGCACCGTAGCACTGGATTCACCTGCCCAGATCATGTCAAAGCGGTGTCGTTTGACACCAGACCACCCTAGGTCAGGTACCCCATCGATCATCGGGGCAACGTTGACGCAAGGAACCTTGTCGATTCCTATGTCGATCGCAAAAACGCCCGAAGCGAGCGCCAAGCAACCGACGAGTGACATTACCAAAGCCAAAGTTCGCATGTAGGTTAACCTCCTTTTTTGGCTTGGTTTTCTGTTTGGGAAGGTACACCCCCCAAAACATTCATATTTTGCGCTTTTTTATTGCATTTGTCAAGATTTTTTGCTAAAATTTGGTTTAGAACCTTGTACCTGCGGGTATAAGAACCTGACTTCGTCAGAACCTTGATTGTTTTACAATTAAGAACCTAACTGCGTCAGAACTTTGTACCCGCTCATAAAATTCGCTGGTATAAGAACCTCGCTGATGCGAGAACCTTGTTCCCGCGCTTCGCGCGGGTATAGCATAATGGCAGTGCATAAGTTTTCCAAACTTATTACAGGGGTTCGATTCCCCTTACCCGCTCATTTTTCAGAGACAAATGAGCGAGGCGCGGCTAAAATAGTCGGCCCGCTCATTCGCGCCTAAATTAAAATTTTAAAAAATAAGAACCTGACTTCGTCAGAACCTTGTTTTCAAACTTCGTTTGAAAATTAAAAATCAGCAATTACAAATTAAAAAATTAAGTTTGGAGGTTTTATGAAAAATTTTGACATCCAAAAAGGAAAAGACGAGGAAGAAAAAAAAGAGTCAAAAAAAGAAAAAGAGCCCAAAATCGCCGAGATAAGGCAACCGATGCATCATAATAAAAAGCAGGGCAGCGGTTTTTGGCCTTATCTTCTCGGGCTTTTTATCGGCCTGGTCGTGGTACTGGGAATAATGTGGTATTTATCTTATCGTAACAAAACAAAGGAATCAGAGACCGCCACCAAAACCACTGAGTCACAAGAAAACACCAATGTTAACGCCAACGAAAATACCAATGCAAATACAAATGCCAACGGGAATGCCAATGCCAATTCAAATACCAATTCTACCGCCAGCACGCTTGATAAAAAGCAATATTCAATTCAGGTCCAAAATGGCAACGGCGTTACTGGCGATGCGGCCAAAGTAAAAACGCTTCTGACGAATGACGGCTGGGTGGTAAAATCGGTGTCAAATGCCAACAACTTTAATTACGCCAGTACTACGGTTTATTACAAAAGCGCTAGTGAAGCGGCAGCCAAGGCCGTTTCTGATGTTCTTAAAAATAATAATCGCCAGGCCGAGATGCAAGCATCAACCACGATTAAATATGATATCGTGGTCATTACTGGGAAAAAGTAAACATTGTACCTTGACATATTCATACCCCATATAACATACTAATAGTGTTATAAGATTGGGGGTTCGAAATGAAAATGAGATTGATTGACAAATTCAAGGCGCTTGAATTACGTCGTCAAGGAAAAACTTATAGTGAAATAAGAACTTTGATACCAAATCTTTCCAAAGGGACTTTGTGCGGATGGGTTAAGAATATCGAATTAACTAAACAGCAAGAAAGGAAAATATTAGAAAAAATTAGAAAAGGTTCAGATAGGGCTAGAGCAATTCAAAGACAGAGAGGGGCATGGACAAATCATTTAAAAAGAGTTGCACAAACCAAAAGAGTTGTAACAGAGGCCAAAAAAGAAGTTCTAAATCTTTCGAAAAATCCCCTTTTTCTTCTAGGCATAATGTTGTATTGGGCTGAAGGAGACAAATCGTTGGATCGCCAAAGAACATCTTTTAGTAATTCAGACCCGCTGATGATAGAGTTAATAATGAAATGGTTTAGAGAAATATGTCACGTGCCAGAGGAAAAATTTATTGTCACTTTAAATATTCACACTTTACTCAATAAGAAAAAAATGGAACAGTACTGGTCAAAAATTACTAGAGTTCCTTTATCACAATTTTATAAGACTATTATCAAGCCAACAGCATACACTCAACGGAAGAATGTCAATTATTGCGGTACATGTAATATTAGGGTCTATGATGTAAATTTATTTAGAAAAATTATGACGTGGAGAATACACCTGTTAGGACAATTCGGTTTTAATATCAGTAATGCGCCCGTAGCTCAGTGGACCCGTCTCGGCAAAACCGAGCCGAGGTTTTGACGGATTGAGCAGTGTACAAAGTGAATGTTTTAAGAATAAGCATTAAGAAGGGAAAAATATTTTAAATCACCTGCAGGAAGAAATTGGTTAAAGAAGAATTTAAGCCCTTGTAGCTCAACGGATAGAGCAGTTCCCTTCTAAGGAAAAGGCTGCAGGTTCGATTCCTGCCAAGGGCGATATATGGCGGCCATAGTTTAGCGGCAAAACAGCAGGTTGTGGTCCTGCGGTCAGCGGTTCAACTCCGCTTGGTCGCCCCAGAAATTTTATGCCATTCAATCGCAAAGATTTTAAAAAAGATTTATAAGTTTCCCCCAATTGATTAAAAAATTTAAAAAAATTATAATAAAAATATGACAAAAGATAATCAAGAAATTATTAAGGCGATAAAACAAGAAAATCAAAAACTTGAAAAAGATTTTGAATTACATACAAAAGCATTAGCTGAAGATTTTGAGAAAAAAGTTGAAATTGTCGGCGAAGGGTGGAAAGGTGTGCAAGAAAAAGTTGATACCACTTTTGATTTAGTCGGGGAAATGAAACAGGATATAGAGATAATGAAAGCCGATATCGCATTTATAAAGGGAGGTCTCAAGCAAAAAGTTGATATAGATGAATTTCAGGCCTTGGAAAAACGTGTTATCCTACTTGAAAGAAAACTAAAAAGCGCCTAAAAAAACGCCAGAGCAATCTGGTTTTTTTACTTTTTAAATCTGGTCAGCCACATATTGTAAAATTCTTGCGCGGCAAATTTTCCATGACAAAAAATCCTCGAAATAACCGTAATTTACACCTTAAAGGCGGACATTTGGGATAGATCTAAAAAAGCGCATAAAGAGATTTTACTTCCTAAGTAAATTTATTTGACCAAAAAATAAATCAGTGCTAAAATAAATTTCTTGCGATGAGCAAGAATGTTTTTGTACACTAAAAGAAAGAGGGAGGTGGGTTTCTGGGGATCGTAGGAGCCGCAGGATGTAGAAAAGGAGGGAGTTATGTCAGGAATTGAAGTAGATGTCATTCGCTCATGCCCCGGGTGGATCTGGGGTCCACGCACAAGCCACTTTAAGTTCGGTGGCGATGTGCTGGCTGGTCTTCCAAAAGTAGCAGATCGCTTACTGGATATCCACAAGGGTTTTCCGAACGATTGCACCAGCTTGCACATCTGTCATGAGCTTATGAGTGAGTTGCACCCTGAGTGCAATAGTCCAAACGCCGTCAAATTCGAAGTGCTCTGTGGAGGTATAGAAAAAGGCGTTTATCCTCAAGTGGCTGCCCTGACTGCACCGGCTTTCGCGTTGGATGGGGTAGAAGGTGGCGCCATCCTGTCTGAAGATCTCAAGATTAGGGAACGGACTTGGTATCTGCACCGCGAGGCGATGAGGTGGGCCAATGAGTTGCAATCTCAGGACCAAGGATTGGGTTTCGTCATCTGTTGGCCGGCCTTTGACTCCGAGAGGTTGTACCACGGACCCAAGCGCCAACAGCCACTAAGCCGGCAACAGGCCTGGGATATGTTGCGCGACTTCTGGGTCAAGTGCATCAGTGAAAGTCGCGATTGCGGCGAGAATGTCCTAGTTCTACTTGAGTGGAAGCCAGCCGTTCCCGGGGACCAGGACTACATCAACTCCATCGGCAGAGCCATTCGATTCTGCCAGGAGGTCAATGCGGAGCTCGGTTTCGTCGGCATGATGATCAATAACGAGTCGGCGCATCTTCTCATCGGCGGCACGACTGTAGCAGAGGGTACGCGCCAGACCATCGAAGCCGGACTCTTCCCAGGGTTTGTCCACGTCAACTCGGCCGAGCTAGCCATTATCGAGATCAATGATGATACCGGTGATGTTCTACGTGGCGCTCCTGGTGACGACAAGGACTGGTATGTCGGCGCTGGTGGTGATGAACGCTGGGACGATCAGGTGGCCGCAGTCAAGCTGATGCTGGACTGGGCCAAAGAGACGGGCCAACCGATTATCGCCGAGCACGACATCGATCCAAGCGGGGATGACCCGCGCGACTACTACGCTCGGTCCCGAGCCAACTTCGATCAGATGCTGGCGCAGGTGCTTTCATAACGCGCCACGCGACCGGTACAACAACTATGCAACTACGGCAGTTTTACTGGAGTGATCCAGCGAACTGCCGCTTCTTTTTTTGGGTTGACATTTTTTGGAATTATTTTACAATAATTAAGTAACCTAAAGGAATTTTATGATGGAAATTTTTCGTAATATGTGGCGGAGAAAATTTCGGACCTTTTTAACTATTTTTGGTATTACCGTGGGAATTTTTGCTTTTACGGTGATGGGCTCAATGGCCTTAAAATTTAACAAAATGATTGAGGGTGGTAAAAAGTATATTACCGGCCAGATAACGCTTATACCAAAGGGCAGTAGTTATATGGGTGGCGGCGGGGCCATGCTTCCGGTTGATGTTTTGAACAAAATTAGACAAGTTGAAGGCGTTTCAGGAGTTAATGCGGGCGTGGAATTGGCCCTTAAAGAGCCAGATCCGGATAATCCAACGGGTAGCAGCTTTTCATTCGGTGCTCCCCCGACAATTGAAGGATTTGATGCTGCAGCGACTACCTTGTCGGTGATACTTTCAAAATCCGCGGCCGTGATTTTAAAGTGGTAGGAATTATTGATAAAACCATGACCGGACCAGATAGCTACGTGATGATGTCAATCAAACCAGCCAGAGAGATGTATATTGAAGCCAATCCATTTCTAAAATCTCTTAAAGAGAGATCTGATGAAGCAGCTAAAACTTCCAATGCTGAACTTCTCAAAATGTCGCCCCAAACCAGGGAGCAGATTATGCAAGCAAAAGCTTTTAATGTTGAAGATGTTACCACCGGTGCCCAAGTTGGTTGGAAAGACGGCGTTGATCCCGAGGTAGTGGTGACGCGGATAAAAGAAAATTTCAAAGACGAGGTTCTGGTTTTGTCTCCCACAAAAATGGGTGAACAAATTGATAAGGCCTCGGCCATTTTTAATGCCTTAATTTTAGGAAGTGCAATGATTGCTCTGATTGTCGGTGGGTTTTCAATTATAAATACGATGGTGATGTCAATTTCAGAAAGAACCAAAGAAATCGGCATTAAAAAAGCTCTTGGTGCCTCCAATCGGTCAATTGCTTTTGAATATACCGCTGAAGCAGGAATCATCGGGTTTTTGGGCGGACTTTTTGGCATGGGTTTAGGTGTTTTAATGATTTTACTGGTAAATTCAAAAATGGCCGAAAAGGGTGCAGAAATCTTTTTACTGTCGGGTTCATATTTAGCCGGAGTGATTGCTTTTTCCTTTATTTTGGGAATGTTGGCCGGGGTTATTCCTGCGTATAGAGCAGCAAAAATGAGAGTCGTTGACGCCATTAGGGAGTTATAATGCAAAAAATTATTATTAATGCGAAAAATTTAAAAAAATCTTATAAAATGTCAAAAACCAATGTTATTAAAGCGTTAGATGGTGTCAATATAGAAGTCAGAGAAGGTGATTTTTCGGCGATTGTCGGGCCATCGGGTTGCGGCAAATCAACTCTGCTCCATATTTTAGGCCTTCTTGACCGGCCAGACGAAGGGGAGCTTTTTGTTGATGATGTCAATGTCAGAAAAATCAAAGAACGACATGCCCATAAATTGAGAGCCAAAAAAATCGGCTTTATCTTTCAAGGTTTTAATTTAATCCCCACTTTGACGGCCTTAGAAAATGTGATGTTATCAGGCAGGTACGGCGGTCTAAAAGCAAAAGAGAGACGCGAGAAATCCATTTTGCTTCTTGAAACAATGGGTCTTGGCGATAGGTTTAATCACAAGCCAAATGAACTTTCTGGCGGACAACAGCAAAGGGTCGCCCTATCAAGAGCGTTGATGAACGACCCGTCATTAATTTTAGCTGATGAACCAACTGGTGAGCTTGACAGTAAAACTTCACTGGAAATAATGGCGATTTTAAAAAAATTAAACCAAGAGCAAAATCGCACGTTTTTAATTGTTACCCATAATGATGAAGTGGCTCGTGCTTGTAAAAAGATTATCAAACTAAAAGATGGCAAAAATGCCTAAGCAGACGAAAAGATAAAGTTTTGTTATATTAATATTGATGTCAGCAATTTCCGTCAAAAATCTAAAAAAGCATTTTGGCAAGACCAGGGCCGTTGACGGCATTAGCTTTAGTGTGGAAAAAGGCGAGATTTTTGGTTTTTTGGGTCCCAATGGCGCTGGCAAAACTACCACTATCCGCTGTATGATGGATTTTTTGCGGCCAACTTCAGGTGAGATTAAAATTCTTGGCCTTGATGCGCAAAAAGATTCGGTTAAATTAAAAAAGAAAATCGGCTATTTGGCGCCTGCCGCTCGGCTTTATGAAAACTGGAACGCAAAGCAGCATTTTCAATTTTACGAAGCAATTTTTGGTAAGTCGCAGATTCTGTCCGAACTTATTAAAAGATTTTCCTTAGATCAAAAAATTCTCGTTCATCATCTTTCATCTGGCAACAAGCAAAAAGTCGCTTTAATTTTGACTTTTATGACGCAGCCGGAAATAATTATTTTGGATGAGCCAACACTTGGTCTTGATCCGATTTTACAAAATGAGGTCTATAAAATTTTAGCGGAATTTAATCAGCGCGGGGCGACGATTTTTATGTCTTCGCATAATTTACCGGAAGTGGAAAACATCTGCCATCGCGTTGGCATTATCAAAGACGGCAAACTGGTTACCACCGAGAGCATTGAACATTTAACCGAAAAGAAAATTCATATTATTCATGCCTATTTCGAGCGAAGCGAGAAAAAAGGTTCTCGCCGAAGGCGAGGTCCTTACTTTGATAAAGAAGATTTTGATTTTGACGGCGTAGAGGTAAAAGAACATTTTGAAGATGGGTTGATTTTGAATGTTAAAGGAAATATTTCTCCGGTGATCAGAAAATTAAGTCAATATAAATTAAAAGACATTGAAATTACTCACGCGACCCTGGAAGATGTCTTTTTAGAATTTTACCGAAAGTAAGGGATAAAATGCTTGCAATATTTTTAAAAGTTTTGAAAGACCGGAAGTATATTTTACTGGCCTATTTAATCGCGGCAGTCGGATTTTTGTGGATGTATGTCGGAATGTTTCCCGGTATAAAAGAGCAATCAGCGACAATGATGAAATTACTGGAAAGTTATCCGCAAACTATGCTCAAGGCCTTTAATATTGAGAGTTTAGATTTTACTCACCTTGAGAATTTTGTGGCGATGGAGCAGTTTAGTTTTGTCTGGCCCTTACTTCTTATTTTTCTGCTGGTTTCTTTGGCCGGTGCGGCGATTGCTAATGAAGTTGAAAAAGGTACCATTGAAATTCTTTTATCGCAACCAATATCACGGCTAAAAATATTTTTTGGCAAATATCTGGCCGGCATTTTTAGCTTAATTGTTTTTACGATAATCTCCATCTTTGCGGTGGCGCCGATTGCGGCAATTTATCATATTGACTATCAGTTTGCCAATTTTGCCACCATTGCGATTTTAGGATTTATTTTTGGTTTGGCAATTTTTTCCTTGTCAGTTTTGTTTTCGGCAATATTTTCTGATAAAGGCAAGGTCTATTTTTTGACTGGTGGGCTGCTCGTGCTAATGTATGTTTTAAATATTGTCGCCTCGCTAAAAGAAAGTTTGACGGATTTAAAATATCTCTCTTTTTTCTATTATTTTAATTCAAGCAAAACTCTGGTTCACAATGAAATTGACCAATGGGCTTATGTTGTTTTTTTGGGGGTGGCGGTTGTGACTACTTTTCTGGCAATTTTGATTTTCAAAAAAAGAGATGTG
>CAZFRP010000013.1:0-11458 GCA_964521415.1 uncultured Candidatus Saccharibacteria bacterium
GCCGGAGGGGCAATTCTACTGATTTTTGTATTGGAATTGGTCAGAAGAAAAAAACTGCTTGAGGGTTATGCTTTGCTTTGGATTTTAACCTGTGTTGGGTTAATCGTCTTTTCTTTCTGGCAAAAACTTTGGGAAGAAATTGCCCAGCTTTTGGGAATTTTCTATCCTCCGGCTGTAATCTTCCTTTTAACTTTTATCTTCCTGGTCTTAATTGTCTTGGATTTAACTATAAAAATTTCCAAACTGACCGAGCAAAACAAACAATTAGTCCAAAGAATTGGCATAGAAGGGATTAAAGGAAAAAAAAGGGACAAGAGGAATAAGGGGATTAAAAGAGAAGGAGATAGATGGTGATTTACGTCCCTGTTTTCCAGGACGAGAGATAATTTTTTTGCGCAGTCGTCAATTCGTCTTTTTTAATTCCCATTGCTTCAAGTTGGAGAGAGGCGATTTTCTGGTCAATTTCTTTTGGTAAGACATTAACTTTTTTGGCTAAATTTCCTTCATTTTTAACCCCATATTCCACTGCCAGCGTCTGCCCACAGAAAGATAAACTCATCACCTCTGATGGGTGACCTTCGGCGCAAGCAAGATTAACCAGGCGGCCTTGGCCACAGAGATAAATTGTCTTTTGTCGTTGGTCGTTTGTCTTTAGGGTAAATTTTTCTAAGCACGGCCGAACTTGTTCGCATTCTTCGGCCATTTTGCGTAAGGCCTTAACATCAATTTCTATGTCAAAATGTCCAGAATTGGCTAAAATGGCGCCGTCTTTCATTTTGGCAAAATGTTCTTTTTTAATAATATCGCGGCAACCAGTGACCGTGACAAAAATATCACCGATTTCTGCCGCATCAGACATTTTCATTACTTCATAACCGTCCATTCGCGCCTGCAAAGTGCGCACCGGATCAACCTCACCGATAATGACAATTGCTCCCATACCTTTGGCACACTTTGCCACGCCCCGGCCGCAGTCCCCATAACCTGATACGACAAATTTTTTGCCCGCCAGTAAAACCGAGGTTGAACGTAGAATCCCGTCAATAGTTGATTGGCCCGTGCCATAGAAATTATCAAAAAGATGTTTGGTTTGATTATCGTTGACCGCGATAATTGGATATTTTAGGGCATGATCTTTTTCCATGGCCCGAAGACGAATCACGCCCGTGGTTGTCTCTTCAGTGCCAACAACCAGATGCGGAATTAAATTTTGGTGTTTTTGGTGAATTTCCGAAATTAAATCACAACCATCGTCGATGGTGGCTAGTTTTGAGTTTTTGGTTTTTAGTTTTGAGCTTAAAAACCCAACCACTGCGTTGAGATTTTTATAGTATTCTGCAGTTGTCTGGTCGCGAAAGGCAAAAACCGAAATACCTTCTTTTACCAGGGCTCCCGCTACTTCATCCTGGGTTGATAGCGGATTGCAGCCACAAATTGCCACCTCAGCGCCGCCGGCGCGCAAGGTTCTTACTAACGCCGCAGTTTCTTTGGTCACATGCAGAGCCATACCGACCGCGACATTTTTGAGTGGTTTCTCTTTTAAAAATCTCTTTCTCACCTCTAAAAGAGCTCCCATTTGGCTTTCGGCCCATTTAATATTATTTTTGCCTTGTTTAAAATTCGCGGATTTGACGCATGACTTCATAACGCTCCTTAATATCTTTTAATTTGATTTTAATTAAATTTTCAAGCCCCAATCCTTCGGTACAAAAAGAAGCAATTACGCTGCCATAAATTATGCCTTTGCGAATTTGCGCTTCATTGATTTTATCAGAGCATGAAAGATAGCCAATTAATCCGCCGGCAAATGAGTCCCCGGCACCCGTGGGATCTTTTAATACTTCTAAAGGATATCCGGGCGCGGAAAAAAAGCGGTCATAGGAAAAAAGTAAGGCGCCATGCTCACCTTTTTTGATAATCGCATATTCTGGTCCTAAATTCAAAAGTTCACGGCCCGCTCGAATCAAATTAGGAGTGTTAAAAAACTCTCTTGCCTCTGCGTCATTAAATAAAACAATATCCGCTTTTTTAATTACTGATTTTAAGGCCTCTTTTTTATTTTCGATCCAAAAATTCATTGAGTCAATCAAAACCAATGCCTTTGGATTTACCTGTTTTAATATTTTAAGTTGAATTTCCGGGTCAATATTGGCCAAAAGTAGAAAACGGGCATTTTTATATGACGGGGGTAGGTTTGGGGAAAAACCAGCGAGCGAGTTTAGCTCTGTTTTTAAGGTTTTGGCTTCATTCATATTGTATTCATAAACTCCCTGCCAGCGGAAAGTTTTTTTGCCAAATGAAAGACCGGCAAGGTCTACCCTGCTAAGCAGAGCCAAATTTTCCTTTGACAAATCCTTTCCGGCAATGCTCACTATCCCTGGTTTTTTAAAAAAAGATGAGGCAAAGGCAGAATAGACCACACTGCCTCCAAGGGTGGCTTTTTTAATACCAAAGGGCGTTTTTATATCATCAAGGCCGATTGTGCCGCAAATTACGGTATCAGTCATTTTATTTCCAGAGCGCGTTTCAAGTTTTTGGTTTTGTTGGTTTTTTCCCAAGGCAGATTTAAGTCACTGCGGCCAAAGTGGCCGTAAGCGGCAACTTGGCGATAAATCGGCCGGCGCAGGTTAAGTTCTTTGATGATCATTCCCGGGCGAAGGTCAAATACTTTTTTAATTGCCTCGGCGATTTTTTGGTCAGTTAAATCTGGTTTGGCCGTGCTGAAAGTATCAACGCGCACAGAGAGCGGCTCGGGGATGCCAATGGCATAAGCAATTTGGACTTCGCATTTTTTGGCCAGCCCTGCAGCCACGATATTTTTTGCCACCCACCTGGCAGCATAGGAACCAGAGCGGTCAACTTTGGTTGGGTCCTTGCCTGAGAAGCAGCCGCCGCCATGACGCGCCATGCCGCCATACGTATCAACAATTATTTTTCTTCCAGTTAATCCTGTGTCTCCTTGTGGCCCGCCAATAACAAATTTCCCCGTGGTATTGACATGGTAAATGGTTTTTTGGTCAAGAAGGCGTGGAGGAATGACCTTTTTTATCACCTGCCCAATAATCTCTTTTCTTAATTCAGTCATTTTCCATTGCGGATCGTGTTGAGCGGCAATTAAAACTGTATGAACGCGAAGTGGTTTATCACCATCGTATTCTACTGTCACCTGACTTTTGCCATCAGGCCTCAGGTATTTAATAATATTTTTTTTACGAACAAAGGCGAGCCGTTGACACAATTTATGAGCCAAAATAATTGGCAAAGGCATTAGCTCAGGCGTTTCATCGCAAGCGTAACCGAACATTAATCCCTGGTCGCCCGCTCCCAAATTTTCTAAATCTTCAGCAACAATTTTGCCGGTCCGGTCTTTTTCTTTAAATGAATCAACGCCGCGGGCAATATCAGAAGATTGCTCTTTAATCGCCACCATCACGCCCGAAGTTTCCCATTGAAATCCATATTTTGCATCCGTATAGCCAATATCTTTAATCACTTGTCGGGCAATACCGGGGATGTCAACATAACTTTTGGTAGTGATTTCTCCAGCGACAATACAGATTCCGTTTGTTAATAAGGTTTCGCAGGCAACCCGGCCGCGCGGATCTTCTGCCAAAATTGCATCTAAAATAGCATCAGAGATTTGGTCACTGGCTTTATCCGGGTGCCCTTCGGTTACCGATTCTGATGTAAAAAGTTTTTTATTCATAAAACTCCTTTACAAACACAAGTATATCATTAAAAAACAATTTTTGTTAAGATGTTTTCAAGGAGCTTATATGCGTATTGGCATAGATGCCAGGATGCTGGGATTTTCAGGAATTGGAAGATACACTGAGAATATAATTCAAGAATTATTGCAGATAGATAAAAAAAACGAGTATGTTTTGTTTGTGCAAAAAAAATTCCAATCATCCAATCACCCAATTATCCAATCATCTAACTTCAAAGCAATTGAAGTTGATGCGCCAATTTATTCGCTTAAAGAGCAATCTAACTTTTTGCGTGCGGTCGTAAAACAAAAGTTAGACGTAATGCACTTTACGCATTTTAACGTACCTTTTTTATATCGTCGTCCGTATATTGTGACGATTCACGACTTAACTCCGCTATATTTTCCGGGCAAAAAAAGAAATTCATTTTTAGAAAAGTCGGCCTATAAGCTTATTTTAAAAAACGCCCTTAAAAATTCCAAAAAGATTATTGCCGTTTCAAATTTTACCAAAAAAGATATTTTAAAAAATTTCCCAAGCATTAAAAAAGAAAAAATCACCGTAATTTATGAAGGAGCGGGCGCCGCTGACGCGGCTAAATGCAAAATTAAAAATGCAAAATGTAAAATCACAATTAAAAATTCAAAATTAAAAATTGATAATTATATTTTGTATGTCGGTGTCTGGCGCGAACATAAGAATCTCAAGGGCTTAATTTGTGCCTTTGAGAAGCTCAAATCTCAGGGTTCAAAGTTCAAAGCTTTAAAATTAGTAATCGTTGGTAGGCCGGACCCGATTTATAAAGAAGTAGAATTGGCAACGGAAAATTCAAAATATAAAAACGATATTATTTTGACCGGTTATGTGAAAAATGAAGAACTCCCATTGCTTTATAAAAATGCGACGGCTTTTGTTTTTCCTTCTTTTTATGAGGGCTTTGGTCTACCGCCACTAGAAGCAATGTCTTTGGGATTACCGGTTGTTTCATCAAACACCTCATCTTTACCGGAAATTTTGGCAGATGCGGCGCTTTATTTTAATCCAAGAAACACTAAAGATATGGTAGAGAAAATTAAAAAAGTCGTTCTTGACAAAAAACTACGTTCTATGTTAATTGAAAAAGGCAAGAAACAAGTGTTAAAATATTCTTGGAGAGAAGCAGCAAAAGAAACGCTTAAAATTTATAAAATGATCAGTTAGAAATTCAGGAGGAAAAGTGACATTAGAGCAAAAATTTATTTACTATGCAATCGGCGCATCCATCATCGGAATTCTGTATGGAATTTATCTGACATTTTGGGTTTTAAGAAAACCAGAAGGTGATTCTAAAATGCAAGAAATTGCTAAAGCCATCTCACAAGGTGCTTCTGCCTATCTAAAAAGACAGTACCTGGTGATTGGAATTGTGGCCTTGATTTTAGCGGCGATTATTTGGTGGAAACTTGGTTATATCACCTCAGTTGGTTTTATTCTTGGCGGATTTTTATCAGCCGCAGCCGGTGCAATCGGCATGATTGTCGCCACCAGAAGTAATATAAGATGCGCAGAGGCGGCAAAGCAAAGCCAGAAAGCGGCTTTTTCAATTGCGGCAAAATCAGGGCAGGTGACTGGTTTTTTGGTCGCCTCGCTGGCGCTTTTGGCGGTTGCGGGGTTTTATTTACTTACCTCTAATCTCCAGGCATTAATTGGTCTTGGTTTTGGCGCTTCCTTAATTTCAATTTTTGCTCGGCTCGGCGGCGGAATTTTCACCAAAGCGGCTGATGTTGGTGCTGATCTGGTCGGGAAAGTCGAGGCAGGAATTCCCGAAGATGATCCGCGAAATCCGGCGGTAATCGCTGATAATGTTGGTGATAATGTTGGCGATGATGCGGGAATGGCGGCTGATCTTTTTGAAACATATTTGGTAACCACAATTGCCGCCATGCTACTTGGTAATATTAATTTTCACCGAGAACTGATTATAATTTTGCCGCTCGGGCTTGGTGCGGTGGCGATTTTGGCCTCAATTTTGGGTTCACTTTTCATCTATATTACGGACAAAACAAAAAATCTGATGTTCGGATTTTATCGCGGTCTTTTAATTTCCGCCGCACTTTCTGCCATGGGATTTTTTTGGATTTTGAAAAATAAAGAGATTACCTCTGATTTTAAGATGTTTTATGCTACTTTGATTGGTCTTTTGGTGACATTTTTGCTGGTTTTAATTACTGATTATTATACTTCAAAAAAATACCGGCCAGTTTTATCAATTGCCAAGGCCTCTGAAGGCGGTCATGGTACAAATGTCATTGCTGGATTGGCCGTTTCAATGTCATCAACGGCGCTACCGGTAATTATTATATCTGCCGCGGTTCTTTCCTCGTTTTTATTCGCGGGAATTTATGGCGTGGCCTTGGCGGCATTCACCATGCTTTCAGTGATGGGAATTATTATCGGAATTGACGCATACGGTCCGGTTTCAGATAATGCCGCTGGTATCGCAGAAATGGCCGGGCTTCCCGAAAAAGTACGAAATACTTTAGATCCACTTGATGCCATTGGTAATACCACCAAGGCGACCACCAAGGGTTATGCCATTGGGTCTGCCGGTCTGGCCGCTTTGGTTTTATTTTCTGCCTATACCCAAGAATTAACCCCGCAAAGCGGGGCAATTTTCAATTTTCAATTAAATGATCCGTATGTTTTAGTTGGACTATTTTTAGGCGGTTTACTTCCTTATTATTTTGCTTCAAAAGCAATGTCAGCCGTAGGGACGGCCGCCCGTTCGGTGGTGCTTGAGGTAAGAAGACAATTTAAAGAGATCAAAGGAATTATGCAAGGTCGGGCTAAACCGGATTATGCGCGCTGTGTTAACATTGTCACGGCGGCCGCCCAAAAAGAGATGATTTTACCGGCACTGCTTCCGGTTTTGGCGCCGATTTTAGTCGGCTGGTTGTTGGGCGCCAAAGCGCTTGGCGGGCTTTTGGTAGGCTCAATTGTTACCGGTCTTTTTGTGGCAATTTCCATGACCTCAGGTGGCGGGGCTTTTGACAACGCCAAAAAATATATTGAGGAAGGTAACTTTGGCGGTAAAGGTTCAGAAGCGCATAAAGCGGCGATTACCGGTGATACCGTGGGTGACCCATACAAAGATACCGCCGGCCCTGCTATCAATCCCATGATTAAAATATTAAATATTGTCGCACTGCTTATAGTTGGTTTCCTAAAGTAAAAATTAACAGAATGGAGTTTTTATGAATAAAATAATTCTACCCTCGTTATTTGTTTTAATCATTGTGGGGCTTTTAATTTGGGGCGGCACGACAGTGCAAAAAAATAAAAATTCAAATACAAATTCCGCTAATACAAATCAAGAAGCCAGCGCCCCTTATTTTGATGAAAATGCCAAGGTGATGTTTTTTTATTCTGACCTGTGTTCATGGTGTAATAAAGAAAAAGAGGAAGTCTTAACTCCGCTGGCAAAAGAAGGTTATCGGGTAAAACCAATGGATGTTAAAGCCCATCCTGATTATTTTAAGCAATATAACATTGAAGGAACGCCCACGCTGATTGCGCCAGATGGGACCAAAATAACCGGTTATAAAGAAAAAGACGAGCTCAAAGCATTTTTAGATAAATACAAGTAATATGGTCAAAGTCACAATTGATAGATTTGAAGGTGAATTTGCCGTTCTTTCGCTTTCTGATGGCCAGAAATTAAATTGGCCAAAAAGCGATTTGCCCAAAGGAATTTGTGAGGGGGCAGTTTTATGGCTATCTTTGACTGGTGATAAAGAAAAAACCAAGGAGCAGAAAAAACTTGCTCAAAATATCCTAAATGAAATCCTAAATCCTTAGGTTTTTCCTTCTTTCCCGCCAGGGTAGTTTATTCTTTTTAAAAATCGTGCTAAATTATGGTTATAATGAAAACCAAAGATAAAGAAAAAAATAAAAAAAGATTTCCTAAAAAACCGTTTTTAATCGGAGTCGCAGTAATTGTCGGTCTTGTTTTGATGTTTGCCTTATACAGTGTGACTTTTGCCAATAGAATTTATTTAAATACCTATATTGCCGGCGAAAAATATAGCGGCCTTAAAAAAGATGAGGCCAAAGAAAAACTTAAAGCAAAATTGGAAAGCGGCAAAATTGAAACAATGGTACTTGCTTATGAAAATATTGAAGAAATAATTTTGCCAGCCGAAATAAATTATCAGCCAAATCCTGAGGCCACTATAGAAAATGTTTTCAAAATTGGCCGACGGACTAGTTTTTTTACCTCTTTAAAAGAACAATTTAAGTCAATTATTACTTTGAACGATCAAGAGGTGGTAGCCTCGTATGATACAGAAAAATTAAATGCCAAATTAAACGACCTGGCCAAAAAAATTGACATTGAACTAAAAACCATTACTTTTGAATTAAAAAATGATCAAATTATTCTTAACCCTTCGCATAAAGGCCAGAAAGTCAATCAAGATGAGACCAAAAAAGCTTTCTTTTTAGCTTTAAATAATTTTAAAGACAAAACCAGTGCTGTTGTTGACAAGATTGAACCAAAAGTCAAAGAAGATCAGATAGATGAAGCCAAAATCCAGTTTGAAACTTTGGTTTTCTCTCCGCTTACTCTTTCTTGGGAAAATCAAACTTACAATTTATCGCCAAATGATTTGCAAAATTGGGCGAACTTCACAGAAAAAGAAAAAGATGGCATTTTTGTGCTTGAAATGGCGCTAAACAAAGAAAAAATAAAAGCATATCTTAATGATTTAGGCACAAAAATCAACAAAGAAGCAGTTGATGCGCGACTGACAATTTCTGGTGGCGCAGCCACGGTTTTTCAGCCCCACCAGGATGGTTATCAATTTAATGAAGAAGAGACCCAAAATAAAATTGAAGCGGCCCTACAAGATAAAGTAAGTGATCGAAAAATTAAACTGAGCGTTAAGTTATTAAGACCAAATGTCAGAACTGATAATTTAAATGAACTAGGTATTAAAGAATTAATTGCTGAAGGTACGACTAGCTTTAAAGGCTCGCCTAAAAATCGCATTACCAATATTACGATTGGCGCTAATCTGTTTAATGGTGTTTTAATCAAACCAGGTGAAGAATTTTCTTTTAATAAAGTGCTTGGTGAAGTTTCGGCCAAAAGAGGATTTTTACCTGAACTGGTAATAAAGGAGGATCGATTAATTCCCGAAACCGGCGGCGGGCTTTGCCAAGTTTCAACGACCATGTTCCGGGCGGCCATAAATTCAGGGCTTGATATTACTGCCAGGACGCCTCACTCTTTCCGGGTGCGCTATTACGAGCCGCCGGTTGGACTTGATGCTACGGTTTATCAGCCAAATCCTGATTTAAAATTTAAAAATGATACCTCGGCTTACATCATCATTCAAACAGTTATTTCTGGCAGTAAACTCACTTTTCAATTTTATGGCACCAAAGACGGCCGCACGGTGGAAATAAAAGGACCATTTACTTCTGATTCGCGCTCGCCCGGACCAGCTACTTACATTGATGATCCGTCACTTCCTACTGGCGTGGTCAAACAGATTGAAAAAGCCGTTCCTGGTATGACCGCCACGGTTAATTGGACGGTCTATAAGGACGGTAAAGTTTTACATCAAAAAACTTTTGTATCAAAATATGTTGCCTGGAGTGCTAAATATAAACGCGGAACTGGAGGAGCGGCTCCAGCGCCACCCCCTGTGGAACAGCCGGCACCTGCACCAGAGCCGACGCCAACGCCCGTGCAAGAACCAATAATCCCTCCTGAGGGGAAATGCAACAACAATGGGGAACAAGACGACAATGAAACTGGCATTGATTGTGGGGGTGATACCTGTCCCGCTTGTCCACCACCAACCCCATAAAATAATTCAAAATTATAATTTTAAGATTTGAGATTTAAACTTTAAATTTGAGCGACCGAAGGGAGCGATATGTATGATCCAAAAATTTTCAAGGCCTACGATATAAGAGGAATTTATCCTTCTCAAATTGACGAAAATGTGGCTTACAAGTTAGGTCAAGGTTATGCCAAATATGTAAAGCCCAAAAAACCGATTGCTGTCGGTTATGATGTTCGCATTCATTCCAAAGAGCTTCAAGGGAAAGTAATACAGGGGCTAACTGATGCTGGCGTTGATGTTGTTGATGTTGGTTTAATTTCCACGGATATGTACTATTTTGCTGTAGGGAATTATAGTTTCGGGGGCGGCATTCAGGTAACTGCCTCTCATAATCCGCCCGAGTGGCACGGAGCGAAAATAGTAAGGGAAAAATGCATTCCGCTTTCTGGTGATGTTGGCCTTCCGGAAATAAAAAGTTTTGTGGAGTCAGGCGAAAAAATTTCTGCCCAAAATAAAGGAAAAATAACAAAAAAGGATATTTTAGATGATTTTTGCCGCTATGCTCTTTCTTGGATTGATGTAAAAAAAATAAAGCCACAAAAAGTGGTTTATAATCCAAATTTTGGCGTAGAAGGACGGGTTTTTGAAAGAATAATTGAACTTGGTAATTTACCAATCACCGCAATTCCGCTTAATGCAGAGCCCAATGGTACCTTTCCAAAAGGCAGGCCAGATCCATTTGTGCCGGAAAATCGTTTGGAAATAATTGAGTTAGTAAAAAAAGAAAAAGCGGATTTTGGGGTTGCTTGGGATGCAGATGCTGATAGGGTTTTCTTTTGTGCAGACGGAGGCATTTTTCTTGAATGCTATTACTCTGGTGTATTATTGATCAAGGAAAATCTTAAAAAATATCCTAAAGCGAAAATTATTTATGATGTTCGGAATACTTGGGCGCAGATTGATGCTACCAAAGAACATGGCGGAACTCCTTTAGAAGAACGAGTTGGCCATTCTTTTATCAAGGCAAGAATGAGAAAAGAAGACGCGGTTTTTTGTGCTGAATCAAGCGGCCATACTTATTATCGCGATTATTGGTATGCTGATTCTGGTATTATTCCGCTGATGCAAGTTTTGCAAATATTATCAGAGGCCGGAAAAAAATTGTCAGAAATTGCTGTTCCGATTATGGCTAAATATCCAATAACCGGTGAGATAAATTTTACCACTGAACACGCTAAAGAAATAATGAAGAGTGCAGAAGAAAAATATAAAGATGCCAAAATTTCTCATCTTGACGGCGTTTCAATAGAATATTCGGATTGGCGTTTTAATCTGCGCCCATCAAACACCGAACCGCTTTTGCGTTTCAATTTAGAAGCCAAATCAAAAGAACTTTTAGAAGAGAAGAAAAAAGAAGTGGTGGAATTTATTTCGAAAGGTTGAAAACCTTGAGAAAAAAGGTTCTGCCGATGAATAAGAGGCAGGTTCTTATCACAAATTATGAAAAGTAATATTTATCTTTTTGAAACGGAAAGAGGCGAAAAGCCGGTTGAAGAATTTATTAAATCTCAAAATCCTCAAACAGTTGCCAAAATAATCCGCGAAATTGATTTGTTGGAAAAATATGGGCATCATTTATCATTACCGCATTCTAAGAAAATTACCAAAGAACTATATGAACTCCGCATAAAAGGGAAGCAGGAAATTCGCATTATTTACGTATTTTTAAGAAATAATATTTATTTGTTATCTGGTTTCCAAAAACAATCACAAAAAACGCCCAAAAGAGAAATTAAAACTGCCGAGCGGCGCCGTAAGTACTTGACAAACGTATAACGTATATGTTATACTACAAATATAGGAGCAGAAATGAAAAAATGGAATGATTTAAAAAAAGAACTACTCTTAAATAAG
>CAZFRP010000014.1:0-10944 GCA_964521415.1 uncultured Candidatus Saccharibacteria bacterium
TATTTATCCTTATGGTGAGGTGGAGCATACTACAGAAAGGATGTGAAGAGATGAGAAGAATTGCCGTAGTACTGGGGTCAACGTCTGACCTCAGTCAGTGCCTTTCGGGACTGCAACTGCTCAAAGAGGCAGTGGGGCGCGGAGAGATAGAGCTGGTTGGAGACGAAATCAGGATTAGTAGTATCCACCGCGCGACTGAGGATACCCTCAACCATCTGTATGGTTTGCATGAGTCGGATCAGCCACCCGACGTGATCATCACCGGTGCTGGAATGGTGGCCGCATTATCTGGCGTTGCCGACTCCTATCTGCGCCACGAGTTGCGTAATACCGGATCTTAGTGATCGGGGTAGCGTTCCAGGATCCGAACAACGCAATACATACCCAAGCGGCAGAGCTCTCGATCTCCGAAGTTCCGGGCACCCAAGTCGTCTTTAATGATGGATGGGCCAGGTTCATCGGTCCAGACGGCTTCCGGCGCGCCTGCCAGTACGCCATAAGCGGCGAGTTACCGGTGATCACCCTGCCCGAGCCAAGACCGCCAGTATCATTGACTCTGGAACAGGCCATCGCCGAAGCCAGCAAGAGCGGCTAGACAACTTTCGTCGTCAAGACGAACAGAGAAGACAGAGATTGGAGGAATGCAATGAACGTCAGTCAGTTTCGTTCTCTTGTAGGACAGATGGCGGATAGACCCACTGCAGAAGGGAAGACCAAGGGTGTCTATCCTCACAAGGGCGACTCTGGTTTGGTCTTCATTCGTAACAGGGATGGCATCACCATCGGCGACGGCGCACACGGCTGGACAATTCCTGGCAAGGGAGTGATCGTTACCGCGATTAACACTCGCATCATGACACTACTGAACGCTGCCGGTCTGTCTACTCACTTCATCTGTCAGGTTGATCCGGATACGTTTCTGGCCAAGCGAGCGGTGACCAAGTTCTTGCTTGAGATAGTCGTCCGGCACGAGGCGCAGAGAGGCAGCTCGTATCTCAGGCGACATCCCGGAATACCGGAGGGTACTGTTTTTGACAGTGCCATCGTCGAGCTCTTCTGGAAGGACGATGCATCTCACGACGCGCTCATCCACTGGAACCCCGAACGAGGCGCTTTCGAACTTCATAAGGCCAAAATGCCCTTTGGGGAGGGATACATCCAGGATTTCAACCCAGATCTGGCCACGATGCCAGCAGACGAAACGGAATTTGCCGCTGTCTTTCAGTTGGCCGGTCAAGCGGCAGATCTGGTACGTCGGACCTTCAGGGTTTACAGCTATAACATACCCGATGGTAAGATAGAGGTCGGTCGTGATGCGGAGGGTAATGTTATGATCATTGACGTCTATGATTGTGAGTCCTTCCGGATCAGCAATCCCTCAGGTGTTGAGATCAGCAAGGAGGTCTTGCGGCAGCGCATTACGTCTGGACAGAGAGTAACGCCGGCTTTCCTTCGCCGCGTTCTGGCCAACTATGCAGAGGTGGCGGCTATTTCAGCTTTTCTGCAACTACCTATCTAGACTATGTCGTCTTGACCAAGACGATGTTCTAGGGGCGCCGAGTCGTTCCGATCGGCGCCGTTTCTTTTGTAATTTTCTGTATAATGAAAATAGAGAGGTAATTTATGAATCTAAAAGATTATCAAAAACTTTGCCAAAAAACCAAAGCAAATTTTAAAAATAAAGAAAAAGAGATTTTGACCTACGGTTTAGGTGTTGCTGGTGAAGCCGGTGATATTGCCGGCTGCATCAAAAAAACTCATTGCCACGATGATGATCAGAAAAAGGGAATTCGAGAAAACCTGGGTGACACAATGTGGTATGTGGCGATAATTGGTAATTTTTATGGTTGGGATTTGGAAGAAATTTTAGAAGATAATATTAATAAATTAAAAAGAAGATATAAAAAAGGACATTTTACATTTGAGCAGGCCCGGCGTAAGGGCAAAAGAATGGATTGGAATGAATAAAACAAAATATTGGTCGGGTGAGGTAACCAAACATTCTAATGCGCTTGATTTGGATAGCGGCGTTTTTACCTGGAATGATCCCAAAAAAATTGCGCAGTCGCTGAAAAATTCCGCAGAAGGAAGCACCAGAAAAAAAGCCGGAACTTATCAATCAGTGATGAGTATGCTTAATTTTTATATTAACCGTGCCGGAAAAAATTTACCTGCATCGCATAGAGAAATTTTAGAAAAAGCCAAAATAGAACTTAAGAAATTGTTTGACAAAACTCCTTAATTAATTTTTCTGCTTGTTGTTTGCTTTTTATCCATACTATTTTTCTATCTCTCTTAAACCAAGTCATCTGCCGTTTGGCGTATTGTTTTGTTTTGATTTTGATTTGCTTAATGATTTCGTTTGGAATCTGTTTTTTGGAATTTGTAAATTGGGATTTCATTAAAAATTGAGAATTAGAAATTGAAAATTGCTGGCAAAGCCAGCTTGCTATTTGTTTGTATCCAAGACCGGACATTGCCGGGGCATTGAGCTTACAACCCGAAGTAATCAATTTTCTAACTTCATCAACCAGGCCCATTTTGATCATTTTGGAAACTCGTGCGTCAATTTTTTTAAATAATTTTTCTTTGGGCAGAGCCAGGCCAATTTTTAAAATTTGATACGACGGTTTTTTGGTTTTTAAAAAAGAGGAAAACGGTTTTTTCGTCACCAGACATACTTCAAGCGCACGAACTAGCCGTCTTTTATTGTTTTGATCAATATGCGCATAAGTTTTTTTGTCTAACATTTTCAGTTTGCCCGCCAGCTTTATGTTAGACAGTTTTTCTAATTTATCGCGTAATTTAAAATCAGGGGGAATACGCGGAATATCTAAACTTTTTGTAATGGCATCAATATAAAGACCGGTACCCCCTACCAAAAAAGGAATTTTGCCTCTAGAGTGAATTTTGGCAATAGTTTTTTCGGCCAATTCCTTAAATTGGGCCACGGTAAATACCTCGTTGGGCGATACGAAATGTAAAAGATGGTGGGGAACTTCTTGATAATTTTTATCAAGAGTAGGAGAAGCAGCGCCAATTAAAAGTCCTTTATAAATCGTTCTTGAGTCAGCGCAGATTATCTCGCCACGGTATTTTTTTGCCAATGAAATACTAAGAGCACTTTTTCCCGAGGCAGTGGGACCTAAAATGACAATAAGAGGTTTCATTTAAGTACCAGTTTGAGGACATCATTCATATTATCAACTAAAAGAATTTTTAAATCCTTTTTAACATTTTTGGGCACGTCTTCCAAATCTTTTTCATTATTTTTAGGCAAGATAACTTGTTTAAGACCTGCACGATGAGCCGCTAAAACTTTTTCTTTGACGCCCCCGATTTCCATTACCCGGCCCCGCAGGGTAATCTCTCCGGTCATACCGACATCGTGGCGCACCGGTTTTTTGGCAATTGCCGAAACGACTGAAGTTGCCATCGCAATTCCGGCTGACGGTCCATCTTTAGGAATGGCGCCGGCTGGAACATGAATGTGAATATCGTTTTTTTCATAGAAATTATCTTTGACACCGAATTTTCCGGCCACTGATCTGGCATAGGAAACGGCCGCTTGGGCACTCTCTTTCATTACCTGCCCAAGATGTCCGGTTAAAGTAAGGCGTCCTTTTCCGGGAAATAGAGTTGACTCAATAAGCAGGGTTTCTCCGCCAGCTTCGGTGACCGCCAGTCCATTTACCAGTCCGATCTCATCTTTTTTCTCAAGAGCGGTTTCGCGGAATTTTGGCGCCCCAAGATATTTTAAAATTTCTTTTTCGGCAATAAGATATTTTTTCTTTTTTCCTTCCGCAATTTCTCTGGCCACTTTACGGCAAACCGCGGCAATTTGTCTTTCTAACTCTCTGACGCCCGCTTCTTTGGTATACTCTCTGATAATTTTTTGCAATGCCTTGTCTTTGAAATCAATTAAAGAATTGTTAAGCCCGTTTGCTTCAAGCTGTTTTTTAAGCAGGTATTTCCTGGCAATATGAAATTTTTCATCTTCGGTGTAACCAGGGAACGGAATGATTTCCATTCTATCAAGCAGGGCAGGCGGAATGGTATCAACGATATTGGCAGTGGTGATAAACATTACTTCAGAAAGATCATAAGGTATTTCAAGGTAGTGATCAGAGAAGGTGCTATTTTGCTCCGGATCTAAGGCCTCAAGTAGAGCTGATGAAGGATCGCCCCTAAAATCAACCCCGATTTTATCAATCTCATCAAGCATAAAAACCGGATTTTTGCTGCCGGCATTTTTAACTCCTTGAATAATGCGGCCAGGAAGCGCTCCGACATAAGTTCGGCGATGGCCGCGAATTTCTGCCTCATCATGGATACCCCCCAAAGACATCCTGACGAATTTGCGGTTCATTGATCTAGCAATTGATTTTCCTAAGCTGGTTTTACCCGTACCTGGTGGTCCGACAAAACACAATATTGGTCCCTTGGCTTTGCCCACCAGTTTATGCACCGCTAAATATTCCAAAATTCTCTGTTTGACTTTATTTAAACCGTAGTGATCATCTTCTAAAATTTTTTCCGCACTTTTGATGTTGATCTCTTTGTCTTTAGTGCCAGTTTCAATTTTCCAGGGAAGATCAACCAGCCAATCTAAATAATTTCTAACATAAGGAATCTCTGGAGAAAAGGCCGGCATTTTTTTCAGGCGGTCAAGTTCTTTTTCTGCCTTGGCTTTTATCTCACTTGGCATATTAGCAGCTTCAATCTTTTTGGCAATTTCGGTAAATTCGCCATCCTCGTCTTGACCTAATTCCTTTTGGATGGCTTTCATTTGTTCGCGCAAAATCATCTCTTTTTGCATTTTTCCCAGTTCTTTTTCCGCATCTGATTGAATTTTTTTGCCGACCTGCAAAATCTTGATTTCTTTGGACAAAATTGAAATTACGGCCGAAAGGCGCTGTGTTGTTTCAATTGTTTCTAAAATTTTCTGACGATTTTTTAAATCAATATCCAAACTAGAGGCGATAAGGTCGGCCAAACGATTGGGATCTTTGACATTAAATAAGTTAATTAAAGCATCAAAGGGCGGGGCAAGGCGGCCCATTTCAATAATTTGCCTAAATTGAGAGACCGTGGTTCTCATTAGCCCTTCAACCTCGGTATTTATGGTCGGGTGTTCAATAATCTCTTCGGTTTTGGCCTGCATAAAATCGTCTTTTTCTTTAATATCTAAAATTCTCACCCGCATTAAACCTTCGGCTAAAATCTGAATATTGCCGTCCGGGCGTTTATTCATTTGCTGAATTCTGCCCAGGCACCCTACGGTATAAAGATCGTCTTTCTTTGGATCGTTTAAATCTTTCTTTTTTTGGGCCACAAAAACCACCGTTTTATCCAAAACCATGGCTCGCTCAAGCGCGGCCACGGAACGAGGCCGCGCAATCAAAATTGGCATCACTTGATACGGAAAAATGATCGTGTCCCGCAGTGCAATTAGCGGGTACTCTTTATTATATTGGAACATAATATTCTCCTTGTTATGTAATTGTAGCACAAACTGGAAAAAAATAAAAGTATCTGGTAAGATAGAGCAAAATGAAAATTTATCTCATTTCCCAATTTACCCCACTCTTCTTATTTTTCCTTAATTTAATCATTTTTCTTTTCAAGAAGCTCTATTTAAACTATATTCTGATTCTTTTTGCCTTTTTGGTCGTCATCATCAATGGCCTCTTTTTCTTTTTTCTGTTAAAGCGGGAAGCGCGGCTGGCCTATTTTTTTCAAGGCACCGCTGCCCTCACTATGGTCCTAATTTTGATATTTTTTATTTTCTCTTAAGCCATGAAACGAATTTATGAAATTATTCCTGGATTTTTATGCTGGACGACCTTGATTTTGCCGTTTTTTTTGGCGATTTTTGCGCCAAATTTTTTAATCTATTTTATCATCACCTTTATTTTGTATTGGCTCTATAAAACTTTTTTAATGGGCACGCATTTAATTTTGGGCTACATTTATTTGCGTCGCGATCTTAACATTGATTGGGCCGAGCGCCTTTTTGATCTTAAAGATCTTGATAAGTACATTTTTAAGCTTCAAAAACAAATAAAAAGCAGTCGGACTTTGCATAAAAATAAATTATACGAGGAACTTAAGGAGATTGAAGATTTAAAGAATCATCAGAAATTATTATTAGACGAGAAAGAGATTTATCAGGTCGTAATTTTTCCAACCTATAAAGAAGGGACAGAAACATTGCGCGCCTCAATCTCCGCCTGTCAAAAATCCCTTTGGCCGAAAGAGAGGATGATTGTCGTTTTAGCAACAGAAGCAAGAGAAAGAGAGCGGGCAAGAGAAAAAGCCCGGATTTTAAGTAAAGAATTCGGGAAGGTTTTTTTTGAATTCTTGGTCACCGAGCATCCTGATAATCTTCCCGGTGAGCTTAAAGCCAAAGGGGCCAATCTTACCTTTGCGGCTCATAAACTACAAAAGTTTTTAGTTAAAAAGAAAATTTCCTTTGAAAATGTGATAGTTTCTGCTTTTGATGCTGATAGTCGGCCGCACCCTCAGTATTTTTCTTGCCTGGCTTATAAATATATAATCAATCCAAATCGCCTTCACCGCACTTATCAGCCAATTCCGCTTTATTCAAATAATATCTTTAAAGTTTCGTTTTTAACTCGGCTGACGGCTTTTTCTTCATCATTTTGGCAATTAATTGAAGCCACGCGGCCATACCGGATGGTTAATTTTTCCTCGCAGGCAATGTCAATGCAAATGCTAATTGAAATTAATTTTTGGGATGTGAAAATTGTTTCTGAGGATTCTCGGCAGTTTTTCCGCGGTTTTTTTGCCTACGCTGGCGATCATCAGGTCGTGCCGCTTTTTACTCCGGTTTATATGGATGCCATCCAAGGCACCAGCATTTTTGATACGATAAAACA
The DNA here is from genome assembly GCA_964521415.1 of uncultured Candidatus Saccharibacteria bacterium. Lineage (GTDB taxonomy): Bacteria > Patescibacteriota > UBA1384 > JAPLVJ01 > JAPLVJ01 > CAZFRP01. The sequence continues at coordinate 6,903 of CAZFRP010000014.1, forward strand.
ACAATATTTGCAAAAAAGACGTTGGGCATATGGCGTAGAGCATTTTCCTTATCTTTTAAAGGAGCTGCCAAAACACCAAGAGATTCCATTTTTAAATAAACTGTTGGTTTTTTGGCGGCAATTTGAAGGGCATTATTCTTGGGCAACCTCAGGGCTGCTTCTTTTAATATTTGGCTGGCTTCCCTTTGCCTTTTCGCCTTATTTTCAAAGTTCGGTGTCATCACATAATTTGCCTTCATTGGCGCGAATATTACTCTCTATCACCTGGATTGGACTTTTTATTTCAACCTATATTTCAATTGGCCTTCTGCCGCCAAAGCCAGCCGGATATGGATTTTTAAAAACCGTCGTAATTTACATAGAATGGATTTTTGTGGCGATAACAGCAATAATTTTTGGTTCTGTTCCTTCAATTGATGCCCAAACTCGCTTAATGCTGGGAAAATATTTGGGATTTTGGGTAACGCCGAAAATCTACCAGAAAGACATAGCCAAGACATGAAGAAAAATTATCTTCAATTTGGCAAATTTGCTCTTGTTGGGATATCAAATACTTTGCTTGATTGGCTGATTTTTCTACTCCTTACTAATTTAGTGCCCTTTTTTAAAGAGGCGCAAAATGAGGTTTTTGCCAAAGCGATTTCATTTTTTATCGCGGTGATAAATAGCTTTATTTTAAATAGCATCTGGACTTTTCGAGAAGAATTTAAAAAAGGCATTTTTGATTCTGGAAAATCAAAGACACTGACCAAAAGCTTTTTCTTTGCCAGATTTTTAATTGTAAGTTTAGTCGGGCTTTTGATAAATACCGGTATTTATCTTTTTGGTCGAAAAATCGGTAGCGCAATTTTTGAACCAAAAATTTTTATTCAGCTTTTTGCCCTCTTTTTGGCCACCCTTTTTGCTTTGGTCTGGAATTTTATCGCCAACAAATACTGGACTTACAATGCCATAAAAAACCGAGTTTTCTATGGGTTTATCGTTGCTTTAATTTTAGTTGCCAGTTTTTCACTTTGTGTCGGAAGCGCATATAATGACTCAGCCACCATCGACGAGGGGGTACACCTTGGCGCGGGCTACACCTATTTAGAAAGAGGTGATTTTCGCTACGACCCGGAACATCCACCCCTTTTAAAAGAATTTGCCGCCCTGCCGCTTTTATTTTTTAATCTTAATTTGCCTATACAAACCGAGCGGCTTTGGCAAGAATCCTCAAATTTTTATTATGACTGCTGGGTACAGGCGCGTGAGTTTGGCAACAGCTTGATTTACTCTACCGGTAATAACCCTGAGCAGATTTTATTCGCCGCACGCTTGCCGATGATTTTGCTTTATCTTTTACTCTCTCTTTTTACTTTTTTCTGGGCTCGGAAATTATACGGAAATGTCGCCGGCTTTATCGCCTTAATTTTAACCGCGCTCTGCCCTAATTTAATGGCCCATGCTCGGCTGATAAATACTGACCTTGGCTTTACTTTATTTTTTCTTTTATCTATCTATTTTTATGGGCAGTGTTTAAAAAATCCCAAAGCGAAAACCGCTATCCTTCCTGGGATTTTTTTAGGACTGGCGCTGGCCTCTAAGTATCCTTCGGTGGCTCTAATTCCAATCTTTATCATTTTGGCTTTAATCAGAATTTCCCAAACCAAAAATTATAAAATCATTTTTCTTACTTTGCTTTCTTTTTTGATCGTTTATTTGGTCATTTTTGCTTCTTATCAATTTTCAATTTTACGCCCGCCCTTAGTACCTGATGTTGCTAACGCAATTGCCGCTGCCAATGAAGATGTCAACATTCTCTCGCCTTTTTTACATTCAGCCACTTTGGCTAAATCGGTTCATTTACTTTTCCCGGCTTATTATTTTAAGGGTTTGGTGCAAGTTTTTACTCATGTTGCCGGTGGACATTTTGCCTACTTACTTGGTGAACATTCAAACAAGGGCTGGTGGTATTATTTTCCCGTGGCTTTTTTGGTCAAAACGCCGCTTTCAGTTTTGATATTATTCGTGGCGGCAATTTTTTCTTTCAAAAAATTTCGCGCGCCTGATCATTTTGATGAAATTTTAATAATTTTGCCGCCAGTGATATTTTTTCTCATTGCCATGACATCAAAAGCCAATCTTGGACTGCGGCATATTTTGCCAATATATCCATTTTTGTATATTTTTATCAGTCGGCTTGGAGTTTATTTTAAAGATAAAAGTATTTGGCCTAAACTTTTAATTATCCTTGCCTTATTTTGGTTTGCCGTAGCCAACTTCATTATTTTTCCAAATTATCTGGCATATTTTAATGAAGCCGTAGGCGGTCCCAAAAACGGACCTCGCTATCTTGTTGATTCAAACATTGACTGGGGGCAGGATGTCAAACGGCTGTCTTTATATCTTAAAGAGAATAAAATTGATAAAATTTACTTAGATTATTTTTGGGGTAAAGAGGCCCTTCCTTATTACAATATAAATTACGAGCCGTTTGGGCCAGCCGACTTTGATAAAACCGGCTATTTGGTAATCAGCGTCACGGCCTTGCAGCTTGATGGATACGAATGGCTAAGGGCTAAAGAGCCGATTGAGCGTATTGGTTATTCCACATACATCTATTATCTTCCGGAGAAATAATGCGAAATGAAATGAAGTCCGCCGTAGCTAAAAGCGAAGGCGGAAGATATCTCTCTATCATTATTCCGGCTTACAATGAAGGCGAGCGGATTAAAAAAACCCTTTTTAATGTCAAAGATTATTTATACGCTCAGGATTTTGATTTTGAGGTCTTGATAATCAATGATGGCTCAACTGACGGCTCAGAAAATGAGATAAAAACAATGATCAAAAATTGGCCGAAATTTTTGTTTTTTTCTTATCAAAAAAATCAAGGCAAAGGCGCGGCCATAAAATACGGCGTAGAAAAAGCAATGGGTAAATATATTTTATTTATGGATGCTGATGAATCAACGCCGATTTCGCAATTTGAACAATTCAAACCATTTGTTTCACATTATCCCATTATTATCGGTTCTCGTTATTTAAAAAAAGGTTATATTAAAATAAAACAGCCGATTTGGCGGATTTTATTTGCCCGTTTTTCCAACTTTTTAATTAGAAAAATTTTAAAAATAAATTATGTGGACACGCAGTGCGGGTTTAAATTGTTTGAGGCCGGGGCGGCCAGAAAGATTTTTTCTAAAATGACCTTATCGCGCTTTGGGTTTGATTTTGAAATTTTAAAAATTGCCCAAATTCTTGGGCTTCCTGTTAAAGAAGTGCCGGTTTTCTGGTACAACGAGCGCCGTTCAAAGGTTAAATTTGCTGATTTCATTAAAACTTTTTCAGACCTGTTTAAAGTGAGAAAAAATGTCAAAGAGGGAAAGTATCATTTAGCTTGAAAATAAGTTGTCTTTTTGCTATGATTTATTCGTAATATCGGAGCGTGGCCTAGTGGTTTATGGCGCGTGCTTTGGGAGCACGAGGTCGGGAGTTCGAATCTCCCCGCTCCGAAAGATTTTTTAAGTCGCAGGTTCGCTATTGCGAAGCAATCCCTGAACGCGAAGCATTCAGGGCGTCCGCGCACCCCGACCAATTATTATTTAGCCTTTTTCTTTTTGGGGTACTATTTTTTTATAATAGTTTACAAATGCAACTTTCATTTATATAATAAGCGCGGACAGGGGTGATTTTTCTCCTGTTAACTAAAACATCGAGACAAGAGGTGATAACAGTTGGAAAGAGTAACAATCGGTTCTCTAACGCTTGACTGGCCAGAGGACAGAAAGCCAGATCCGACGGACTGTATCTCGTCGTGCGATTACCGCTACTGGGACCCGGCTATTGCCAGGTTTTTCTCTCCTCGCGGAATCCACAGCACTTATCTGGCGATCGAACTCGCAGTAGTGAAGGTATTTCGTCGTCTAGACATGTGCAACGATACGCAGGTTCTGGAGGTACGCAATGCCTGCCAGGAGATCACTACGCTGGAGATCTTCGAGCGCGCGGTAACGACTCAACACGATGTACAAGCGGTGGTCGAAGCGATCCAGGGCCGGGT
>CAZFRP010000015.1:0-4432 GCA_964521415.1 uncultured Candidatus Saccharibacteria bacterium
AGATCCGGGGAAGATTTTTTCCCAGTCAATTAAAAAGAGATTACTTTCTTTGCTAATGATAATATTTCCAGGGATAATATCACCATGTACCGGAACGGGTGAGGGTATTTTACCAGAAAATGCCTCTTGCGACAAAGCAATAATTTTGGAAAAGTTGATTATCTTTTTGGTTTTTGGGGTAATTTCATTTGCAAGATTTTTTAATATTTCTTCACCCCACCTTTTTTGATTAATCTTGCAGGGTTCATTAAAGCTGAAATTATTTAGAGAAAGACGGCTAAATTGTTTTAAACTATGGATGATTCTGATAACTTTTTGCTTATCGAGTCGTCCTTTTTTGTAATTAAATGAATCACCCGCTGGCTTACCGGGTATTTCCTCCCTAATAAAATAAACGAACGAGGGATTTGAAAAATTCTTTTCAATTAAATCAGGAACACCGGCATAATATTCCAATCTCTGATTGAAAATTTTAGGCAGAATTCGATGGGCTACAGTTTCATTTAAAAGCGCTTTTTTAAGGTAGGATTTTGATCCTGGGATAAGTAATTTTAAGATTTCCGGTTTCTGATTTTTTTTAATCGAAAGAGTTAAGAAAGGACGATTATTTTTAATTGTGTACGAAAAAGCCTGATTAAAATCTTTATCGGAGAAAAAAATCTTCTTTTTTTTTAGCCAGTTACTTATCCTCGATTTTTCCATTACACTTTCACTTTCCTCAAAAATTAAGCTTACTGCGTTCGCTCGATTTTTGCGCTAAACTTTAACCTTGCGCAAAAATTCCGCGCTTCTCTCTGGCGAGACAACATCAATAATTATTCCCGATCCCATTTCATAACCGCCAAAACGGGTTAAGCGCGGCATAATTTCAACATGCCAATGATAAAACTTTAAATGTTTACTTGTCTCCATCGGCGAGGCGTGCAAATAAAAATTAAAAGGTGGATCATTTAAGCCCCGATATAATTTTAATATCACGGTATGGAACATTTCCGCTAACTTGCGGCGCAGAGTCGGAGCTAAATTTTCAAAATGTTCATGGTGTTTTTTAGGTAACAACCACATTTCAAAAGGTACGCGGGCTGCATAAGCGCAGAATACCACAAAATCCTCGTTTTCTGCCACAATTCTTTGTTCGAATCGCTTTTCTTCTTTTACCATTTCGCAAAAAATGCATTTGCCTTCATCTTGATAAAATTTCTTTGCCCCAGCCAGCTCTTTGGCGATCGTATTGGGAATAACACCTGAGGCAAAAAGCTGGGAGTGAGGGTGTTCAATTGACTCGCCGGCCTCTGGGCCGTGATTATGAATCGGCATTACGTATTCCACGCAAGGATTTGGTTTATAAAAATTAATTCGTTTTTGATAGACCTCAAAAAGCTCATCTAACTGCTCTACTCCAACTTCTTCCAAATCCTTATTATGATTAATAAACGAAATCACCTCATGTCCGCCGACGCTTTTTTGACTGTAATAAATTTTGCCTGCATCAAGTGTAACGGCTTCATCTTTGACATATGCTGGAAATTTATTCGGCACAACGTAGATATGTTTTGTACCGGCGCCTTCAATTCTTTCGTTATAGGCCTCGCCATTCTCGCAAAAATTACAGAACTTTAAACTCTCTTTTTTTGGTACGGGTTTTGGCAAAATGTAATCATCCGGCCGCTTGGCTCTTTCCGGCGCAATCACTACCCACTCGCCGGTCACCGGATTTTGACGTAATTTTGGAATAATAACCTCCCTTCGGTCAGTTAGAATATTAGATGATTAGAGTATTAGGTAATTGGGTTAATTGGTTGCTTCCCAATAATCCAATCACCCATTTATCTAATTATCTACTTTATTTTATCTGATTTTTGTGGCAGATGGCAAGTAGAGCAAATAGCTACTGCCAGTGCATCTGCGGCATCATCTGGGCGCGGTATTATTTTTAATTTTAACATTTTTCTTACTTTTTCCTGCATCTCTTTTTTGTCTGCCCGGCCGTTTTGACAAAGCAGATTTTTGATCCGAAGCGGCGGAAATTCCAAAATCGGTACTTTTTCTGCCTCGCAAGCCATCATTATCACACCGCGGGCTTGAGAAACCGACATCACAGTTTTTTGATTTTTAAAGAAAAAAAGTGACTCAATGGCGATTTTATTTGGCTTATGTTTTGAAATTAATTTGCGAACCCCTTTATAAATTAAGAGAAGTCGTGCTGGCATATACCCATTGGCTTTGGTGGAAATAATACCATAAGAAACCAGTTCAATATTAGTTTTTACTTTTTCGTTTTTACTTTTTAATTTTATGACCCCATATCCTGTTGATGCTGTTCCTGGGTCAAGACCTAATATTATCAAACTTCCTCCTTTTAGTCGTCAGTTTGAAATTTTTAATTACGAAGTAACAAGGTTCTCGAATTATATTCGAGGTTCTTATTTCTAATTACTAATTTCTAATGAATGAGTCAATGTGTCAATGTTTAAAACAATTTAATAATTAAAGAATTCAATAAAAATTTAAAATTAAGAATTGATTAATTCATCCGGTATGTCAAAATTCGCATAGACCGATGAAACATCATCGCTTTCTTCCAGCGCATTCATTAGTTTGACAATGGCATCGGCCTTTTTCTCATCGTCGATTTTCACTAAAGCTTTTGGCTCAAGCGAGAGCTCGGCTCGCTCTATTTTAATACCCTGCTTTTCTAAATTATTTTTGATGGTAAATAAATCCTGCGGCTTTGTATAAATTGTCAGAGTATTATCTTGTTCCTCAATATCTTCTACTCCTGCGTCAATGGCTGCGAGCTCTAGTTCTTCTCTATCTCTATCTCTTGTCTCAATTTTTATTATTCCCTTTGTTTCAAAAAGATGTGAGACACCACCAGAAGCTAATTTTCCCCCAAATCGCGTCAGAATATTTCTAATTTCGGAAATTGTCCGATTTTTATTGTCAGAAATTGTTTTAATTAAAAGGGCAGTACCAGAAGGCCCAAACGCTTCGTAAGTGTTTTCAGAAATTGCCGCGCCCAAAAGTTCGCCAGTGCCGCGTTTGATGGCGCGGTCAATATTTTGCATTGGCATGTTTTCAGCGCGCGCTTTTTCAATGGCGGCTTTTAGTTTAAAATTGGACGCTGGGTCGCCGCCTTCGCGCGCCGCTAAAGTGATAGCGTTTCCAAGCAAAGTAAAAATCTTGCCGCGTTTAGCGTCAGTGATGGCTTTTTTATGTTTAATTTGACTCCAGCGGCTATGTCCTGACATAATACCCCTTAAAAATCCAAAGTTCAAAACTCAAATATCAAATGAAGCTCAAAAAACTAAATTTCAAAAAATTTAATAATTTGGACTTTAGATTTCAATTGTAATTTAAATTTTGTCATTTTGATTTTACCTTAGATTGTCTTGACAATCAAGCGTATTTGTGCTATAATTGCAAAGTTTTCCCTTCTTGGGAAAGTGTGGACTCTCACAGGGAGGGGAAGGAACGTTAACAGATGCAAGCGTAAAGCGGTTAGGGTAAAGCGATTAGGGAAAAACTAAACGCTAAACCCTACACCCTGAACGCTTAAATAATGAAGGTCTGGTGCTGGAATTCAAGGAGGAGAGACAGGATGTCACTAAAGGTTTGGGCGCTTCTTGTTGTCATTTTTTTGGTAGGGCTGGTTTGGCCCGTGCCGGATAATGACAAATCATTCATGGGCATGGTGATTGTGCCCATGATGATAGTTGGGCCGCTTGTAGTTGTGGCGGCTCATTACTACTTGTGCTGGAGAGAAGGGAGGGTGCGGTGATGATGTCGCTGTTTTACCCGATCGTTTCTGTCCTTGCTGTGTTTGGCGGCATACGGTGTATTGTGGCCGCCGATACATGTTCCGTTTTTGGCCGCGATCTCGCGGCCTTCGGTTACGCCCTGACTGCTTGTGCCATCGGAACGATCGGTTTCTTCCTAGTGGCATATGTGTCCGCAAAACGAAAGGAAGGTGATTAAAATGCGGACAAGAATGTTGTTTCTCGTAATTCTGGTCGCGCTCGTTAGCGCGGCCGGGCCGGCTTCGGCTGACAATGTCTGGGGGCAAGTACTTGGTGGCCTTGTGAAAGGTTACGTGACCGCCAAGGAGTACCAGCTCTCGGACGCCGAAGTCAGCCAGTTGGCTGAGGAGTCGGTATCCGAGATCGAGGGAAAGTATGTAGCGTATACTGACCCTCGACTGACACGGATCGGTGCCGAGGCAGTTGCGCAAGCGATCGCAGCCGAGCCTGATCCAAAGAAGAGGGCTCGACTTGAGGGTGTTCAATTCAAGGTCATGCTGACTGACGAAAAGAACGCCTGTGCTGTTCCAACTCGACCTGGACGAATCTACATCACTTCCAGATATCTCGGACTACTAAACGATGACGAGCTTCGTTTCGCTCTGGCGCACGAGCTCGGTCACCTGGCCAAC
>CAZFRP010000015.1:4442-10943 GCA_964521415.1 uncultured Candidatus Saccharibacteria bacterium
GGTTCACTGCTGCACTGGTAGCTGCTAACGCCAACGAAAGTTGGCAGACGGGCGTCGGGGTGGGGAACTTCGTCTTGCGAAATCGGTATTCCCAAGACGTAGAGAAAAGGGCCGATAACTATGGTCTTGAACTATACCACAACCCACAGGCGGCCGTCGGGGCTTTTCAAAAGCTCCATGATGGTAAAGAGCCGCCGCGTTGGCTGAATGCGCTACTTGGTAGTCACCCGCTTCTGTCCGACCGCGAGAAAGTGATGGCGGTCGCGGCAGTGGCTAAAGGTGTAGCCGCTTCGGTTCCTATCTCCGGTGCGGGCCCGACAACCGCCTCGAAACCAATGTCGAGCATGACCGGTCCGACCGCCGTTGTTGTCGTTGACCCGGCCCGGACCGAGGATTATGGCCTCGGTTTTGGTCGGGGTTACTACTACTGTAACGACCTATCCGAAGTCGCCAAGCAGGAAGCTGAAGCGGCTTTGGAGCGACAAGGATTTGACGTTCTGGTTTCAACCCAGGACGTTGGTCCGCTCACGGACGAGCTGGACCTACAAAACTCGGAGTACGGTCAATACGGCGAGGGTCGTACTCCGAAAGGATACTTCGCCGGGGCTGAAAACGTGTTTTATGTCTCGGCGTGGGTTGCCGGCGCCAACGAGTTTCAGGTTGGCGACTGGCGAAGACAACTTGAGGTTTCTGGGCTGAAGGTCGGAGTCCTGCTTCGGCAGGTAGACCTTAGGACCCGGAAGCAACTTCAGGCCGGTGCGGGGGTCGGCTCGGTGAATAAGATTTCCCGAGTCCGTTTGCCACTTGGCCGCAATGACTGGAATCCGGTGGAGGTGGAGCTTAATAGCGAGCAAAACCTCGCTCGGCAGGCGGTAACGAAGGCGGTTAGTGGCGCAGCGCAGAAGTTCGCTCCGCAAGCGGCTGCAGCGACTTCGTCGGCAACAAATCCTGTCGTTCCTGTCCAGCCAGTTGAGACACCGACACCCACAACAATGCCCGCGTCTGCCGTGCCGACCGAGCCGGTAGATGAGTTCGTCTCGCCGCAAGAAACAGCGGAGCCGGAATTTGGCTTCATTGGCGTGACGGATGGGATTCTCCAGCTCGGCTCGGTGCCGATCACGCTGGAGATGATAGCCCCGCCGGCAACGACAGAGGTGACATTCGCTGTCACCGACGCCGTCAGCAAACTTGTGCTTGAGGGCGAAAGCAAAAGCCCTCCGCGATTTGCCCTCCGGATACATCCGGAGATGTTGAGCGGGATGAAGTTCCCGCTCACACTTTCTGCTACTGCGTTCTCTTCGGGGGGTGCAAAGCTCTACCGGACATCGGTCCGGCTCGAGAGAAGGTGAAAGATGCGCTGGTTGTTATTGGTTGTTTGGGCAGGCGCCGGCTGGGGCGCCACCATACTAATATATTCAGAGCAGTATGTGTACGGGGCGATTTGTTTCATCCTGTGCATAGCTGTTCTGACAAAGTGGATTTTCAAAATGTTCTCGGTATAGCCCCGAGGCATCCGTCCGGCTTCGGCCGTGACTTACCGCCGCGCGGTTCGTGAAAGCGAACTTTGCGCGGCGTTTTTTTATCAAAAAAATCCAAAGTTCAAAGCCCAAATATCAAGTGAAGCTCAAAAACTTAATGTCAAAATATTTTTAGATTTTAGATTTCATTTGGAATTAGGATTTTGTCATTTGGATTTCAGAGAATATTTTCCATCCATGCCAACCTCAACTTTTATCGTCTCGTCCTCATCCGTCCTCTTTATTTCTATGCCCAACTTTTCTAAAGCGGAAATGGTTTTCCCTGCCGGCAGTCCGTATTGGTTATCTTTGCCAACAGAAATTATGGCTATTTTTGGCGAAACGACTGCCAAAAAATTTTCATCCAAAGCATTTTTACTTCCATGATGTGGTACTTTGTAAAATGTTGAGTTAATGGCTAATGACGAACGACTAATGACTAATTTCTCTTGTTCTTCTTTTTCGGCATCGCCAGGAAATAAAAATGAAACGCCGGCATATTCAAGCCGTAAAACCACCGAGGTATTATTTAAATTATCAATTTTACTTTCGCCAAAATTTTCTCTTGGATATAACACAGAGGCGGTAGCGCCGCCGCCCAAATCAATCGCCGAGATTTGCGAAACCAATTCATAAGGGATTTTTTTCTCCTTAATTTCCGAAAGCCACTTTTCATATTCGGGCGAGGTATTTATTGCATCGGTGGCAACAATTTGTCCGACATCATATCGTTCTAGAACTTCAATTAAACCAGTCAAGTGATCGGCGTGCGGATGAGATAAAACCACAAATTCAATCTTCCGATCCCAAAACGGCATCCCATCCGATAAACATTGGAGAATTTTTTTCTCGCTTGGTCCGCCGTCAATAAGCATTTGATTATTATTAGGCGATTTAATCAAAGCCGCATCGCCCTGTCCAACATCACAAAAAGTAACTTCCAGATTTTTGGAGGGAATAGAAAAAAAGATTGCCCAAACAAGAACGGCAATAAAAAACAGCGAGCCCAAAATAATTTTTTGTTTTTTCATTTTAGGCCGCGACCGATTCTTCACTTCTACTAACTGGTTTTAATTTCTCTAAAACTTCGTCTTGAAAAATAATTCTATTTTTCTCTATTTTAATAACATTATCCGATGATAAAATGCGTGCCGGTAAAAATATTCCACCTTTAATATAAAATTTAACCACCTGTGCCGTATCGGTTTCAATCACAAAATCTTCAACCACGCCCAGTTTTTTCTTTGATTTGGTGACGGCCTGCACATTTAAGATTTTAATTTTCTTTTTAATAATTTCGTTGACTTTAATAATTTCAGACGGCAGGATGAGCGCCTGCGCATCGTTAATAATGACGCCAGTTTTTCCAACATCCAAAACATCTTGTTCTGACACAACGTGCGGTTTTTGAAACATTGCTTTTGATAAAAATGCTTCAACCCGGCCTGTTTCCGGCGAGACAATAATTTCAAAAACGTTACCGACAATTTCTTTTTCTTCCGCGGTAATAATTGGTTTGCCAATCAAATTACTGGCGGTTATTAACACAACTACCCCCTATTATTTGTTAAAAGGTTAGGGTTAAGATGCCGGTATGATTTTTGGGTTAGGTTTTGGTTGACTGGCTGCCTAACCTTAACCAAAAACTAGTTACTTTGCCCTCTCAATATATTTCCCGTCTCTTGTATCTACTACGATTATATCACCTTCTTTGATAAAAAGGGGGACGTTAATAGAGGCACCAGTTTCGGTCTTGGCTTTTTTGGTGCCAGGCGTCTCTCTGTCTCCGCGAACATTTGGCTCGGCTTCAATAATTTTCAGGGCAATTTTTATCGGCAAATCAACGGAAATCGGTTTATCATCAAAATATAAAATCTCAACTTCCTGCTCACTTTTTAGAAAATTTTTCGCCGTTCCCAAAATAGAGACACCAAATGAAAATTGCTCGTAGGTTTTGCTGTCCATAAAAAAATATTTGTCTTTGTCCTGATATAAAAAATTGGCTTTCTGACGGCTAATCTCTGCTTCTTTTATTAGTTCACTTCCTTTGAAAACTTTTTCTGTAACCGCGCCCGATGTCAGGTTTTTTAATTTTGTTTTTGCCATCGCATGGCCTCTTCCCAACATATTAAAAGAAGAGCTTACGACTTGGTAGGGAGTATCGCTAATTTCAATCAAGATTCCGGGTTTTAGGGCTGTGATTTTTAACAAAATATAAATTCTCAATTATCAATTCTCAATTTACAATCAATTTTCAATGACACAATTTTCAAACAATAATTGAGAAATTGAAATATTGTAAATTCAATGAAAATTAAAAATTATAAAATTGAAAATTATTTCACCGTGTATGGAATTATCCCAAGTTGCCTGGCTCGTTTAATGGCGTGAGTAAGTTTGCGCTGGTGTTTCGCACAAGTTCCGGTTCGTTTGGCCGGGCGGATTTTGCCGGTTTCAGCAATATAATATGAAAGCAGATCGGCATTTTTATAATCAATGTCAACGATCTTTTTTTTACAAAACTGACACTCTTTTTTTCTAAAATGGTACATTATTTTCCTCGCAGGATTAAAAAGGAATTTCATCTAAATCAATTTCTTCTTTGTCTTCTTTGTCTGTGCTTTTGGGTTTTTCTTTTGTTTTATCTTTTTTATCTTTAGGTGGTTTTTCTTCAACTTCTATTTCTTTCTCTACCCCTTTCGCTACTTCTTGCTGCGGAACATTTGTTCCTTTTGGCGTTAGGAGGATGAAATTCTCCATAATTATTTCCGTGCGCTGACGCTTTAAGCCGTCCTGCCCTTCCCATTGTCTGGTTTTAAGCCGGCCTTCAATGTAGACCTTATTGCCTTTTTTTACAAACTGCGAGAGTATTTCGGCTGGTTTGCCCCAAGCAACTACATCGTGAAATTCTGTTTCTTCTTTTTGATTACCGTCCTGATCTTTCCAGCGACGATTGGTGGCAACGCCAAAAGAGCAGACCGATTTTCCCGTGGGCGTGGTCCGAAGTTCTGGATCACGGGTTAAATTTCCGACAACCATCGCTTTATTCAATGAAAACATATAAGCTCCTTCGGAGCGATTAATCGCTCGCTGCGCTCTCTTGGTGCAAGTTGTCTAAACTGCAATTCAAACAATTTGCGTCAACTTGCTCCAGTTTAAACATTTTTATTCTTTCAATATCTCGTCCAATTTTTCGTCAAGTGCTTTCATTTTTTCGGTCTCTTTTTCTATTTCTTCAGTGATCTCTGGCTTGGCTTTTTTAGGTTTTATCACTTTTTTCTTAATAACTTTCTTTACTGCTTTAACTTTTTCTACTTCTTTCACTTCTTTTTCTGGTTTCTTTTCTTTGGGTTCTGTTTTTGTTGCCACTGGCTCCTCTTTTGTTTCTGGTTTTTTGGCTTCTCTCTTTTTGGTTGGTTTTTCTTTTTCTAATTTTTCTTTTCTTATCGCCACAATCAAATGGCGGATTAAATCTTCGTTTAATTTTAATTTATTCTCAATTTTGATAATGTTTAAAGGATTGGTTTTAAATAAAATTGTCTGATAATAAGCAAAGTTGTTTTTTAAAATCGGATAGACCAATTTTTTTCGGCCTAAAAAATCTTCTTTTAATATTTCGGAATCAGAAAACTCTTTTTTTATTTTCTCGTTAATTTTCTTGGCTTCTTCTTCGGAAAATTTTTCAGGAATCAAAAAAGTTAATTCATACGTCTTCATTGCTTTATTACTTTATTATAATTGAGAACAAAATGCAAGGGGGATTGAAGACACCTTGCTCAATGATGTTTAAAATGAATTACGTCACCGTCTTTAACAAGATAATTTTTGCCTTCAGCGCGGATTTTGCCTTTTTCTTTCGCTTCTTTTAAGGAGGAGAATTTAATCAGTTCTTTGTAATCCATTACCTCGGCAACAATAAATTTTTTGGCAAAATCAGTATGGATTATAGCGGCGGCATCAATAGATGTGGTATTTTTGGATACGGGCCAAGCTTGCACTTGATCTGGGAGTAAAGTGTAAAAAGTAATTAGATTTAAAAGTTTGTAAGATGCTTTGATTATTTTTTCTAAACCTGATTCGTTTTCGCCTAACTCTTTAAGATACTCAGCTTGCTCTTTTTCGTTAAGCTCGGAAAGCTCTGCTTCCATTTTAGCAGAGACAGTAATTAGCTTTAAGCCGTAGTCCAAAAGTGGTTTATTTAGCTGTTCTTCCGCGACATTAGCAACCAGCAAAACCGGTTTTTGTGACAGTAGATTTAAATCAGAAATTGTTTCTAATTCTTCATTGGTTAATTTAATCTCAGGATTTTTCAAGATTTTGCTTAAAATATTTTTTTTACCCCGCGAAGTTTCAACGGAGTGGGGTCTTTTTGTCTCAATTTTCTTATCCTGCAAAGCTTTTTGAATTGTTTCAATGTCTTTAAGCTCAAGCTCGGTTTTTATTGTCTCAATATCTGATTGCGGGTCAATATTGTCAGAAAAACAATTGACCAAATGCAAAATCGCATCGCACTCTCTGATATGAGATAAAAATTGATTGCCCAAACCCTCGCCTTTGTGTGCACCCCTAACTAAACCGGCAATATCAATAAATTTAATGGTCGCCGGAATAATTTTTGCTAACGACAAACGACTAGCAACTAACGACAAAGTTTCATCTGGTACGGAAACTGTGCCGATATTCGGATCAATGGTTGTAAACGGATGCGCCGCCACTTCAGCCCGGTACTCTTTAACCAACGCATTAAAAAGAGTAGATTTACCCGTGTTGGGAAGGCCGACAATGCCAATAGATAAGTTCATGTTGTCTCCTATTTTATCCTGCCAAATCTTTCATATTTTCGCAAGTGTTGGTAAGATTATAGTGATGGATATTACGGTTTTTAATTTTTTGAATAATCTTTATGGAAGTAGTGGTGCCTTGCATCTTTTTTGGAAAATTTTGGCAGAATATTTAATTTATCCGCTGCCGCTTTTTCTGGTTT
>CAZFRP010000016.1:0-10763 GCA_964521415.1 uncultured Candidatus Saccharibacteria bacterium
TGGCTCGCATCTGGGAATTTTTGCTCCCCTTCCCCGCCTTGGCTTAACCATAATTTATAATGAGGATGATGACGGCTACAAAAATGACCGGGCGCCAAGATATAATGTAAAATCAGTGGCAGAAAAATTAAGCGAGATAACTTCAAAAAAACTTCTTCTTTTAAGTCAAACTCCGAGCATCGAAAGCTATTTTCATTTCCATCAAAATAAACAGAAAAATATTTTTTTAATTAAACCAAAATTACAAAACGAAATAAAAACTGTTGTTGTTGATATGCAAAACGAATACAAAAACCGCCGCTTTAGTCCATTAAGCCAGCCGCTGCAACGTCTTCTTATTACAAATTATAAAAAAGGTAAAAAATCAATCTTATTTGTTTCGCGACGAGGTGCTGCCTCATACATTTTCTGCCGTTTGTGCGGGTTTACCTTATCTTGCCCAAATTGCAACTTGCCTCTTACTTATAATATTGCTTTGGACAAAGAACATTCTTATTTTTGTCATCATTGTTTATTTAAAACAAAACCAGCTTCAAGTTGCCCAAACTGCGGTTCGCTTGATTTAAAATATAGCGGGATTGGCACGCAAAAAATTGAAGCAGAAGTAAAGAAAATTTTATTAAAACCGGCTATTTTGCGCATAGATCAGGATGTAAAAAACATCCAAATGGATAATGACGCGGATATTATTATTGGTACGCAAAAAATCTTAAATCTTGTTAGAGAAAAAGCTGATCTGGTTTCGGTGATTTCGGCTGATAATATTCTAAATATACCGGATTTTAGACAAAGTGAGAAATTTTTCAGCATAATTTCCAAATTAAAATCCCTTTCAAAGGACTTTTTTTTAGTTCAAACACAAAACTCACAAAATCCCATTCTAAAAAATATCATTAACTCAGATTATCAAAGTTTTTATAAAAATGAGCTTTCTATAAGAAAAAAGCTTTGTTATCCCCCGTTTTGCCGCCTTATCAAACTTCTTTGCCAAAGTAAAAACGAAGATAAATGCCAGAAAGAAGCAAAAGAAATCGCCGCACATCTTGAAAATATTGTCGCTATTTTAGGACCAGCACCATGTTTTTACTCAAAACTTAGAAACAAAACAAGATGGCAAATAGTGATTAAACTGCCCGAAAACAAACATTTGCCCCAAAAAGTGGTCAAATTGATCGAAACTCTGCCAAAAAATTGGCTAGTTGATGTTGATCCTGAAAGCTTATTGTAAATGTAATACAATGTATAAAGAGGGGTAGATAATGAACATTGGTATTTTTACAGAATGTTATAAACCGACAATTAATGGCGTTGTTATGTCCATTGATACTTTTCGGACCCAGCTTGAGAAAAGAGAACACACAGTTTTTATTTTTGCGCCAAAGCACAAAAAAGCCGTTTTTGCCCCCAATGTTTTTCGTCTGCCTTCTGTAACCTTGCCAACGCCCAAAGATTATCCCATTGCCCTTCCTTTTTTATATCCTAATTTTTTAAATGATCTTGGCCCCTCGCTTGAACTAGATATTATTCATACACAGCATATCTTTTGAATGGGAGGTCTCGGACAAAAAATTGCCCAAAAATTAAATATTCCTACGGTCCATACTTATCACACCATGATGACAGAATATACTCATTATCTACCGATTAAAATAATTCAGGGGTTGATTAAAAATTATATTATCTTTCGCTCTAAAAACTTCTGTAATAGAGCAAATACGGTTATCGCACCCTCTTCGCCAATCAAAGATATACTAAAATCTTATGGGGTTAAAAAAGAAATTGAAATTCTCCCTACCGGTATAACCTTAAAAAATTTCCAAAAATTATCACAAAATGAACGTCGGACAATTTTAAAAAAATATCAAATCCCGCCTGAAAAAACTATTTTACTCTTTGTCGGAAGATTAGCACAGGAAAAAAATCTTGATTTTCTTTTGGAGGCCTACAAAGACATTTTAGAAAGAAATCAAAATGTCTTTTTAGTACTTGTTGGAAGCGGTCCTTACGAAGAAAATTTAAAATTAAAAATTAAAAATTTAAAAATAGAAAAGAATGTCGCACTAATTGGTTTTTTGCCAAAAGAAGAAACCAATAAATTTTTCGGCGCTGCTGATATCTTTGTCTTTCCTTCAACCACTGATACTCAAGGGATTGTTCTGGTAGAAAGCTTGGCCTCAGCTACGCCGGTGGTGGCCATCAATCAACTGGGGCCCAAAGATATTATCAAAACCGGCGAAGACGGCTTTTTGGTGCCCTTGAAAAAACCAGAATTTATTGATAAGATATTGCTTCTTGTTAAAAACAAAGATATGCGTATGAGGTTTGCGCACCGGGCGCATCAAAACGCGAAAAGATTTGCGATTGAAAAATGCACTGACCGACTGATTGAAATTTATGAAGAAACGATAAGGAATTTTAAAAGAAAATGATCTTACCTGTCCTTGCAACAAAATCAAAAGAATTACATCAAAGAGCTAAAAAAATCAATAAAATAGATGATAGGATATTAGATTTGGCGCGCAATATGATTGAGACCAAAAAAGCTGATATTGGCATCGGGCTGGCCGGAAATCAAGTAGGCGTTTTAAGAAGAATAATCGTCACCGGCGGAGAAAATATTCCGGAAATGATCTTGATAAATCCCGAAATTACCAAAAAAAGCGAAAAAGAAGATATTGCCGAAGAAAGTTGTCTCTCACTTCCTGGAATTGCTGGTCAAGTTACACGATCATCTGAAATTCAATTAAAAGGCAGGCGGATTATTTTTAATAAAGATAAGCCAAAAATAAAAGAGGTAAATTTAAAATGCCAGGGCCTGCTTGCTCGGATTTTACAACACGAGATTGACCACCTTGACGGTATCCTTTTTTCAGAACGCATCTCTGATATTAAAACAATTAAAAAAATCCCTGAACCGTATAAGATTGTCTTTTTTGGCACGCCGTTATTTTCTGTGCCCATTTTGGAGGCCTTAATCAAAAATAAATGGGGTGTATCGGTTGTAATTACAGAGAAAGACAAACCAGTTGGGCGAAAGCAAATTTTAACTCCGCCACCCGTAAAACATTTGGCGCAAAAATACAATTTATTAATCTACCAGCCCGGGTCACTATCCTCTATTCTCAATTCTCTAAAAAACTTAAAGCCGGATGTGATAATTCTTGCGGCATATGGAAAAATTTTACCAAAAGAAATTTTAAGAATACCAGAATTTGGTGCGCTATGCATTCATCCTTCCCTGCTTCCAAAATACCGCGGAGCTTCCCCAATTCAGACAGCAATTCTAAATGGAGATGCCAAAACCGGCGTGACGATTTTCAAAATGGACGAGGAAGTTGACCACGGAAAGATAATTCAAAAATTAAATCTCAAAATTCAAAATGACGATACCGCCGAAACGCTTTCTCAAAAATTAGCGACAGAATCAGCTACACTCCTTCTTAAAACCCTACCTGATTATTTAAATGGCAAAATAAGGCCAAAAAAACAAAACGAAAAACGAACAACTTATACTAAATTGATTAAAAAAGAAGATGGATATGTCAATAAATCCAAAATCCAAAATCCAAAATCCAAAAAAGAATTGAGAAAACTTGAGCGGAAAATTCGCGCATATTATCCTTGGCCGAAAGTTTGGACAGAGATTAACGGCAAACGAATTATTATTCACAAAGCCCATATCAATTTCTCAAATCTCAAATCTCTATCTCTTGTCTTGGACATCGTTCAGCCCGAAGGCAAAAAACCAATGAAGTATGAGGATTACCTTAAAGGAAATCGAGAAATAATATAAAAATCTATTTCTTAATTAACTTTTTTATTATTATAATAATTGCAAATAGTAAGAATGCAAAAATCAGAAACCATATAAATATATCTAAACAATATATTCTCATATCCATTATACTAAACGCACCATCTTGGTAAATTAATGGCCACCCATAAACACCAAATGGTTGACTATGTTGACCAATAAAAAGGATTATTCCTGTTAAGAAGAAGGAAAAGAGAATCGCGATAAAAACATGATAAAATTTCATCTATCCTCCATATGAGAATGTTATTTTTAATTATATATTTATAAATATCGTATCATATTTTATTAAATAAATCGAAAATATGCATATAACCTATACATTTTTTTGACCCAGCACAAATCTTGCTACTCCCAAGGTCTGCGTCCTTGCGTCGTAGTGGCGATTATGCGGGGTCTGCGCCCCGCACTGAACATTGTTCTGGTGCAGGGCTTGACATTTTTTACTCATTATATTAATATATATCTGAAAATCAAAACCACAAAAACGAAAGTTTAAGGAGTAAGAGTTGTTAGTAATTAGATTAACCAGATTTGGCAAGAAAAAGCAGCCGTTTTACCGCATTGTTATCGCGGATAGACGTGCGCCCATACAAGGTAAATACATTGAAAAAATCGGGCATTATAATCCCCTTTCTGATGATAAGGCCCGAATTTTTGTTGACAAAAAATTGGCGGAAAAGTGGCTAAAGCAAGGCGCCCAACCATCAAACAGCGTGCATAATCTTTTGGTGGAAGCAGGTATATTGAAAAAGAAAATCGTCACAAAATATCATCACAAGAAAAAAGAAAAGAAAGAAGAGCAGGAGAAACCAGCTTATGTTCCGGAAGTAAAGGCCGAGGAAAAGAAATCAATTGAAGAAAAATCAGACCAATCCGAAACACCGCCTGAAAACAAAAAAGAAGCGAGAAAAGAAAGTAAAAATAATAATAAAGAACAACCAGAAAAAGCAGAAAAAGAAGTGAAATAGATAGCAGACGGGTCCGCCTCGGCTCACCCGCCTTGGATCAACGAGACAGGCAAGGCGAAGCCGACGCGAGACGGGTCGATCTGCCAAAAATGAATAACCGACATTGGAGCGAAAATGGCAAACCAAGATCAAGAATTTGTAGAATACGTTGTTAAGGCCTTCGTGGACAATCCAGAAGATGTTAAAACCGAAAGAAAAATTGACGAAATGGGTGTTTTGATTGAACTTACGGTAAATTCTGAGGATATGGGAAAAATCATTGGTAAAGAAGGTAGAACCGCAAAAGCCCTTCGAACTTTACTTCGAGTTCTTGGCGCAAAAGAAAACGCCCGCATTAATTTAAAAATTATTGAACCGGAAGGCAGCGAAACCAGGAAAACTGAACCAGAGAGCAAAAAAGAAGAAAAAGAAGAAAAGGAAGAAGTAAAAGAAGAAAAAGTAGAAAAAGACACCACCGATCTTCCGAAACTTGAAGTGTAACAACCACGAATTTAAAATCACGAATAAACACGAATACAAAGGGCCGCAACTTGTAGGCGGTCTTTTGTCTTTAATCAAGTTGCTTATAATTTTTTATTATTTTAAATTAGTTATTGGTGAGGAACAATGAAGATTGATATTTTAACCCTATTCCCCTCTATGTTTTCTGGACCCCTAACAGAAAGCATTATTGCGCGTGCTATAAAAAATAAATTAGTAGAAATAAAAATTCATAATTTGCGAGATTTTGCTTTGGATAAAAGAAAAACAGTTGATGATACCCCTTATGGCGGCGGCCCCGGAATGATCTTACGCGTTGATATCATCGATCGCGCTTTGAAAAAGCTTAGGCAAAAAGCTAAAGACAAACGACTAAAAATTATTTTACTAACTCCTTCAGGCAAATTATTTAATCAAAAAATAGCAAAATCTCTATCTCAATTCTCACATCTCATATTTTTATGCGGGCATTACGAAGGTTTTGACGCACGAGTAGAAAAACTGGTTGATGAACAAATTTCTATTGGCGACTATATTTTAACTGGCGGTGAACTGCCGGCAATGGTAATAATTGACACAATTGTTCGCCAGATCCCCGGTGTCGTCGGCAAAAAAGAATCTTTGGAAGAAGAATCATTTGAAAAAAACTTATTAGAATACCCCCATTATACAAAACCCTTGATCTACAAAAATAAAAAAGTGCCTGAAATTTTACTTTCAGGCAACCATAAAGAAATTACTAAATGGCGTGAAGAAAAATCCAGAGAAAAAACCAAAAAGTTTCGGCCGGATTTATTAAAATAACAAAAAAGCTCCACGCTTTATTTCGCGGAGCTGGTTACAGCTTCAAATTCCTCTATGAATCTTTTCATGATAACCTCCGAGCCATATTGTGTTTTGATTGTCCTTATTGCATTTTGACCACATTTTGTGGCAAAATCTGGATCGTCAAAAAATCTCAAAATGCCTTTGGCTAAATGTTCAGCACTATTTGGTACGACTAAGCCATTTACTCCACTAATAATGGCCTCTGAAGCAGCACCGCCTGTTGTCACGACAACCGGCAAACCAACGCCCATTGCTTCCTGAACTGCGATTCCTTGAATCTCGCCAGTTGACGAAAAAGCAAACATATCCCCGGCTACGAGCCGACGGAGAACTTCTTTATGGGGAATAAAACCAGTGATCGATACTCTATGCATTAGACCCGGAACGCAATTAATTAATCTCCTTACTTCATCACAATAATCACCATCGCCCACCAAAACGAATACAAAATCTCTTTTTGATAGCGCAATAATTGATAAGGCACCGATAAGCATTTTCAAATTCTTTTCCGGTCCAATGCGGCAAACACAAATGATAATCTTAGCATCAAGCGGATAACCGTAATCCAGCCGAGCTCTTTCTTTCGTAGGCAAGCCATCTGGAATGTCTATGGGCGTGGGCAAAACCAAAATCTTCTCTGGCAATATTCCATTATTGAGCAAAAGTCTTCTGGCTTCTTCTGAAGGAGCGATCACTTTTTGGCATCTATTATAAACATATCGTAATGCCCAAGGTATAACACGATTTTTTATCGCCGACTTAACGCGCCCAGGAAGCCACCTGGGCAAATAATAGTCTGCATAATATTCGATATTGGTATGAAAAACGCCAAAGTAAGGAATGCCTAAAGTGTGCGCAATCCAAACTCCCATAAACCCTGTTGGGTAGCATGATTCAACTAAAATTCTGTTGATCTCTAATTCTTTCACCTTTTCACAGCAAGAATGCCATCGCCAAAACTTTGCGAATGATTTGGTTTTATCAATCCTTACCGAGGGTAACCTTACAACAGGAAAATCACCTTTATCTTTATATCCCTTCACTTTCGGGGTAAAAATAGTCACCTTATGACCAGCCGCCTGCAAATGCTTTGCTCTGGTCTCAACTGACACAACCACACCGGATTGATGGGGCCTTAAAAACCCTGCGAAGATTCCGATGTTCATAACATAACACCCCTGTGTCGTTCGATGGCTTTTTCGCAGATTCCAAACAACTGCGGATAAATGACATCGGGATTAAGATTTTGGCTGACGAATTCTTGATTGTTTTCCCCCAATTGTCTTGCTAATTCGGTATCTCTAAGTAGCCGTATCATTCCACATGCCAAAGCTTCTTTGTTTGGCTCCACTACCAATCCAGAATGTTCGTGTTCGACAAACTCAATGACGCCACCGCCGTTTACTACTACAGCGGGCTTACCACAAGCTCCGGCTTCTGATACGATTAAACACTGCGACTCAATATCGCAAGCGTGAACAACTAAATCACATTCGTAATATACAGTTTCAACTATCTCGTGAGGAAGAAAGCCAATAAAGTAAACGCGATCCGAGATCCCGAGTCTGCGACACATTTTCTCTAACCCTCGCCTGAAATAGCCATCGCCGACCACAACAAGATACACAGATGGTATTTCTCTTGAAACCAGCTGAAATGCCCTGATTAACAGCCCGACGTTTTTTTCTCTCCATAGTCTACCTACAGACAGAACGACCTTGGATTCCGCTGGCACATTAAGAAGTTTCCTCGGCCGGTCAGAACCATACAAAGCTTGACACGGTACCGGTGTCGGCAAAACCGTTACTTTATCTCCGCCAAATCCGTATTCTGCCAAACATGCTCTGGTATATTGAGACGGAACAATAAGAGCTGAAGAACTGCTGTAAGCAAAATCAAACATTCTTCTTGCGACTTTTTGTGCTATTCTGCCAAAAGGACCAAACAAAATTCCATAGGTCATAACAGCATCTGTATGGCAATGCCAGATGACTGGAATACTTTGCCTTCTTCCCTTTCTAATACCAAGCCACTCTACGAGATACGCTCCCATTAAATAAATGATATCGGCTTTACCATCCGACCTGCCAAATGGCGAAATAACTGGAAAAGGTTGACTTCCATCGGATCTTAGGGAATAAACCACTGGGTTATGCCCCCTTCCAAGCAACCAATTAGCCCAAGCTTTTACGGCTATCGTAACTCCAGATGGATAACCGCACGTTGTAGCATAAATAGCAACATTCATATCATCACCCCCTGTTGTTAAGGTCCTAAGCCGTATTTCAATATAAAAAAATTTTGCTATAATGTAAAGATGATGAAATTTAAACTTCACCCTCCTTTTAAGCCCAAAGGTGATCAACCGACCGCAATTGAAAAACTTAACGATGGTCTTAAAAAAGGTTTGCGCTGCCAGACACTTTTGGGCGTGACTGGATCTGGCAAAACCTTTACCATTGCCAATTTAATTGCCAAAATTCAAAAGCCGACTTTAATAATTTCGCATAACAAAGTGCTGGCCGCCCAGCTTTATAGTGAATTTAAAGAATTTTTCCCTAAAAACGCGGTGCATTATTTTGTTTCTTATTATGACTACTTCCAGCCAGAAGCATATCTGCCCCAAACTGATACATACATTGAAAAAGATGCCAAGATAAATGAAGAAATTGAACGCCTGCGCCACGCTGCCACTCATTCGCTACTTACCAGAAATGATGTCATTGTCATTGCTTCGGTTTCTTGTATTTATAACATCGGCTCACCAGAAGATTATCAGGACTTGCAAGTGACAATCAAAAAGGGAGAGAAGCGCATCTTGAGCGAAGTTTTGCGGCAACTTACCTCGCTCCAATATGAGCGCAATGATTTTGATTTTGCCAGAGGCAGGATTCGCTTACGCGGCGACACTTTAGAAATTTTTCCTGCCCACGAACAAGCCACTTATAAAATCAGATTTTATGGAAACACAATTGAGAAAATTACCAAACACGATTATTTAACCGGTGATAAAATTGATCAGTTAAACGAAATCTCAATATACCCGGCAAAACATTTTTTAACACCTTATTCCCGTAATGAACTGGCAATTTCGGAAATCAAAGAAGATTTAAAACGACAAATTGCCAAATTTAAAAAAGAAGGCAAAGAGCTTTTTGCCGAGCGTTTAAAATCGCGCACTAATTTTGACCTTGAAATGATCAAAGAAACCGGCTATTGCAATGGGATGGAAAATTATTCCCGATATTTTGACCGGAGAAAACCCGGCCAGCCGCCATATACTCTAATTGACTATTTTCGAGCTAATAGCGAGAAAAAAAGGTTCCCGAATAAAGTGAGGGGTTCTTATTTTCCTCGCGACTTCCTACTTGTGGTTGACGAATCGCATATGACGCTGCCGCAAATCCGCGGAATGTATTTTGGCGATCGCGCCCGCAAGCAAAATTTAGTTTCTTTTGGCTTTCGTCTCCCCTCTTGCCTTGATAATCGCCCATTAAAATATCAAGAATTTGAGAAAAAAATCAATCCTGTCTCGCCTGGCCAGTCTCGACTCGGTCGATCCGAGGCGGGTGCGAGCCAAGGCGGACAAATAATTTATATGTCAGCCACACCCGCAAAAGAAGAATATCAAAAAAGCCAAAAGGTTGTTGAACAAATTATTCGGCCGACTGGTTTAGTTGATCCTGAAATTGAGGTCCGGCCGACCGAAAATCAAATTGATAATTTAATTTCTGAAATTAAAATGCGAGTCACAAAGGGACAGCGCACTCTTGTTACTACGCTGACAATTAGAATGGCAGAAGAGTTAACAGAATATCTCGCCGAACTTAATATAAAAGTTGCCTACCTGCATCACCAAATTGACACCTTAGAGCGGCCGGAAATTCTCCGTGATTTACGACTGGGTAAATATGATGCAATTATCGGCGTTAATCTTTTACGCGAGGGCTTGGATTTACCAGAAGTTTCGCTGGTCGCCATTTTAGATGCCGATAAAGAAAGCTTTTTGCGCTCGGATATGGCCTTAGTTCAAACGATTGGCCGGGCCGCACGTCATCTTGAAGGCAAAGTGATAATGTATGCGGATTCTGTATCATCTTCAATGGAGAGAGCGATTAAAGAGACCGAAAGGCGCCGTAAAATCCAAGCAGAATACAATAAAAAACATCAGATTACCCCAAAATCAATTAAGAAAGCGATTTTAGAAACTTTGGCTTTTGACAAAACCGCGCGCGAGGAAAAAGAAAAGTTTGATATTGGGAAAATCCCCGCCGAAGAGAGAAGTCGCCTTGTTTTAGAACTTACGGCCCAGATGGAACTGGCAGCGAAAAATTTAGAGTTTGAAAAAGCGGCAAAATTAAGAGATGAGATTAACCGTCTAAAAATGTCTTGATTTTTCTCTTCTCTTACGCTACACTAAAAAAGCTATGGAAACTATTTCACTTACGGCTCAAAAACGAGACGCCTTCGGTAAAAAATTAAAGTCACATCGTAAAGAAGGACTAATTCCGGGTGTTTTATATGGCCATAAGGTAAAATCACAACCGCTTTTTGTTAAAGATGGCGAATTTGATAAAGTTTTTGCCCAGTCAGGCACTTCAGTATTGGTTGATTTGACAATCAACCACGAAAAACCGCAAAAAGTCCTTATACATGAACAACAAAGAAAT
>CAZFRP010000017.1:0-10301 GCA_964521415.1 uncultured Candidatus Saccharibacteria bacterium
TCGGGTCGATCGGATGATTCAACTTGTTACGCGATTTGCTAATGCAAATATTAAAAATCTTTTTATCGTGACATTTACTTGGTATGGGCATGAGATTAAAAATACCCAATTTGCCTTTCCTCCGGAGGAAGTGAAATTTCCTTTGGCGCGGGTCATTTCCGAAAATAATTTATCACAACTTCATATTGCGGAAACAGAAAAGTATGCCCACGTAACCTATTTTTTTAATGGCGGGATAGAGAAAAAATTTAAAAATGAGCAAAGAATCGTTATTCCTTCAAAAAGAGTAAAAAACTATAAAGAATATCCTGCGATGTCAGCTTCAGAAATTACCAATACCGTAATTTCTGAATTGAAAACCAAGCTCTGTTATTTATTGGTGATAAACTATGCCAATGCTGACATGGTTGGACACTCCGGGGACTTAAAAGCCACCACGGCGGCGATTGAAGTTTTGGATGCGGAAATTAAGAAACTGACATCCTATCTTTTAAATCACTACGAAATTATCATTACCGCTGATCATGGTAAAGCTGAACAAATGGTAAATCCAAAGACAGGTGATAGTGATCCTGAGCATACGATTAATCCCGTGCCTTTTATTATTTTGTCAAAAAGTGTAAAATATACCTTAAAACCACAAGGAATTTTAGCTTTTATTGCGCCCACAATATTACAAATAATGGGGATAGATAAATCAAAAGAAATGTCTGGGGAGAGTTTAATAAAATGAAAAAAACGTCTAACATTTTACATCCGGTCGTTCTTTTAATATTAGACGGCTGGGGTTTAAGCCCATCGTGGGGCGGAAATGCAATTGCGATGTCAAACCCTCCTTTTATTAATTCTCTTTGGAAAAAATATCCCCATTTAATCTTGCAGGCATTTCGCAAATTAGCCGGACCGTCCGGTAAAGTGGCTAGTTCTGAAATTGGCCATAGCTCAATTGGTTGCGGCCGGTTAGTTTATCAGGATTTAAGCAAAATCAATAAAGCGATTCAAAACAGTGATTTTTATAAAAATCAAGCGCTAACGTCTGTCTGTGATTTTGTCAAGAAAAACCATTCCTCGCTTCATTTAACCGGTCTTTTATCCGATGGCTCAATCCATAGTCATATTGATCATTTGTTTGCCTTGCTTTCGCTGGCAAAAAAACAAAAGGTATACAAGGTTTATCTGCATTGCATTCTTGATGGCATTGATAGCCCAAAAACCTCGGCACTAATATATCTTAGCCGACTTCAAGCGAAATTAAACCAAGTTGGTATTGGCAAAATCTCCACTATATCTGGCCGTAGCTTCGCGATGGATAGAGATGGAAATTGGGACAGGATAAAGCGCGCGTATCTGGCAATGACAAAAGGCAAAGGTAATATGGCTGATTCTCCACTTGCGGCAGTATCAAAAAGTTACAAAAAAGGCTTTACTGATGATGAGATTCCCCCAATTGTTTTAACAACCGAGTCCAAAAAACAGACCTCTTTCTCGCAATTTATTAAAAATAACGACGGGGTGATATTTTTTAATTTCCGGCCAGATAGGGCCCGACAACTAACTCGCGCTTTTGTTGATAAATCTTTTAGGCCGCTCTGGTGTATAAAAAAACCAAAAGTTTTTTTTGTAACCTTGACCCAGTATCAGAAAGGGCTGCCGGTATCAATTGCTTTTGCGGCCGAGCCAATTAAAAATTCGCTGGCTGAGGTGCTTTCAGCACAAAATTTAAAACAGCTTCATATTGCCGAAAGCGAAAAATATGCCCACATTACCTATTTTTTAAACGGCTGGAGAGAAGAGCCATATAAAGGCGAGGATAGAATAATTATTTCATCGCCTAAAGTTGACTCATATGATAAAACGCCGGAAATGAAAGTGGATGAAATTGGGAGTTGCATCATTGCCAAAATGAAAAAATATCATTTTGTGGTGGCAAATATTGCCAATGTTGATTTAGTTGGGCATACCGGAAAAATTGAGGCCGTTTCTCGTGCTATTGATGCAACCGATAATGCCATTAAAAAAATTACTGAAGCAGTTTTAAATGAAAATGGTACGTTAATTATTACCGCCGATCACGGCAATGCTGAACAGATGGTTCATTTACAAAGCGAAGGTGACAAAGAAACCTTGCATACCTTAAATCCAGTGCCTTTTTTATTAGTGGAAAAAAATTTGGAGCGTACACCCCAAAAATTCGCCTCAGAACTTTCTTCCAAAAATATTTTAAAGGATATTATGGAATCAGAGTATACCTTAGCTGATATTGCACCGACAATTTTAGAAATTCTTAAAATAAAAAAACCGAAAGAGATGACGGGTAGTTCATTATTAAATAAATTATGTTAATATTCTTCCAATGTGCTTGTATCGCCTATTGGCAGCCCCAGTTCTTTGGCTTTTAAGACGCGGCGCATGATTTTTCCAGAACGTGTCTTGGGAAGCGTATCCACAAATTCGATTTCTCGCGGATAAGCATGGCCGGCGAGATTTTTTTTGACAAATAAAGAAACATCTTTTTTAAGATTTTCCGATGGTTTTTGATCGGGTTTTAGTACACAAAACGCCTTAATAATCTCCCCGCGTTCAGAATCTGGTTTGCCAATTACTCCGGCTTCGGCCACAGCCGGATGTTCTATAAGGGCACTTTCTACTTCAAATGGTCCGACGCGCTCGCCAGCCGTTTTTATCACATCATCAGCCCGGCCAATAAACCAGAAATAGTTGTCTTTATCTTTATACGCTTTATCCCCTGAAATATACCAGCCATTTTCAAAATAGCTCTGATATTTTTCCGGTCGTCGCCAAATTGTGTGCATCAGCGATGGAAAATTGGGCTTTAGGGCAAGATTGCCTTCTTTGTTTGGACCAAGCTCTTTTCCTTTATCATCAACAATAGTGGCATAAATACCAGGTACCGGTCGGCCCATTGACCCCATTTTTATATCAAGACACGGATAATTGGCAATGCAGATTCCGCCGATTTCTGTTTGCCACCAGTTGTCGTGAAAAGGTAAACCATATGCTTTTAAGCCAAAACGAATTGGTTCTGGATTTAAAGGTTCACCCACCGAGGCCAAATAGCGCAAATGCGACAAATCGTATTTTTTGGCTAAACCAACGCTCGCTTTTGCTAACATTCTAATCGCAGTTGGTGCAGTATACCAGACCGAAACTTCGTATTTTTCTAAAATTTCATACCACCGTGCCGGATCAAATCTTCCTTCGTAGGCCACCATTGAGGCGCCAATTGACCAGGTTCCCAGCATTCCGTAAGCAATGCCAGTCACCCAGCCCGGATCGGCGGTTGGAAAATAAACATCGCTATCATGAATATCAAGCACCCACCTCGCTGTCATATGCTCTTGTAAAATGGCTAAATGATCATGAACAACGCCCTTTGGCTTGCCCGTGGTGCCCGATGTAAATAAAATAAAACAGTCATCATCTTTTTTCATATGAGCGATTTTAAATTCATCGCTGGCTTCCGCCATTTCTTTTTGAAAATCAATTTCGCCGGGTTTTTTCGCCTTATCATCAACAATAAAGATTTTTTTAAGATGCGGTAATTTATCTTTGACTTTGTAGACCCGGCTAGAAAGTTCGCGGGAAGTTACCAAATATTTGGCTCCAGAGATAGAAAGACGATCTAAAAGTCCTTGCGGTCCAAAGGCCTGAAACATGGTGCCAGCGACCCCGCCGGTTTTGATAATTCCCAAAAAACTATAGTAAAGCTCAGGGATTTTGGGCAGAAAGATAAATACCCTCTCTCCTTTTTCTAAACCGTGTTTTTTAAGAACATTGGCAAATTTATTTGATAAATTGCGAAGTTGCCAAAAAGTAAATTGTTGTTTTTGGCCGGCATCATTTTCAAAATATAGTGCCACTTTATTCTTTCTTTCTCCGTCAGCGTGCCGGTCAATGGCATTATAAGCGGTGTTAAGTTTGCCATTTTCAAACCAGTCAATTTCGTTTTTGGCATTATTCCACATGAATGTCCGATACGTTTTTTCATAATTTTCTAAATTTGGCTTTAATTTAAAATCCGATTTTGTCTTTTTAATAATTTCAACTTTCATAGCTGTCCCTTCCTTAATTAATTCTTAATTATATTTTACTACAAATTTTGACAACAAAATAAAAAATGCTATCCTTTATTTAAGAAGGTTTTATGCAAAAAGAGAATGCCTTAACACAATCAAAAGTTTCAACCAAGGTTTTGGTTTTTGCGATTTTATTAGGCGTCTCTGTTGCCGTTCCTTATCTAAAAAACCAGCTTGTCACTGGTTCAATTGTCAATGCCACTTTGTTTTTGGCAGTGGTCACGCTCGGCTTACGCGAGGCCATTATGATTGGCTTAATCCCGAGTTTAATCTCAATTTCGGTTGGACTTTTGCCAATTGTTTTGGCGCCGATGCTCCCCTTTATTATGCTGGGAAATGCGACTTTAGTTTCTATTTTTGATCTATTTCCGAAAAAATATCAAAAAATCGGTTATGTTACATCTGCCCTGGCTAAATTTGGCGTAATTTATGGCACCAGTTTTGTGGTTACTCATCTTATTAAACAGCCCCAATTTGCTCAAAAAGCATCATTGATGATGGGTTATATGCAACTAGTGACGGCGCTAATCGGCGCGGCAATTGCTTTAACATTCTTGAATTATAAGAACCTTTCCGCTTCGCTCAAGAACCTTTCCACTCGCTGATAAAGAGATTTTTAAAAATTCACTTTTTTCTAAGTAGTTCCAGCTCTATCACAACATACCCGATGCCCATTACAATCAAGCCGCCGATCGCTTTAGCAGCTGGAAAAGCCACGCAAATTTGCTTGATAACGTAATTGTAAACTCCGCCAGCAACGCCATAAGCAAAAAAGACCACCCCGGATAAAATTAGCATTAACGCCACATCGTAAAAAGTTCTTTTTGGATCAATTTTGCAGCACATAGACCCTCCGTAATTAATTTTCAATTATTCTGACTTTTACATTATATCATAATTTGTGTTATTCTAAAAATAGGTGGGGCTTTTTATGAAGGAAGAATATCTAACCGGTAACGACGTGGCGGTACAAGCGGCTTTAGCATCAGGTGCTACAATGATGTTTGGTTATCCGATTACGCCAAGTACCGAAATTACCACCGAGTTTGCGCGTGAGGCCGAGAAAAATCCCCGACTTCATTTTATTCAAACCGAGGATGAAACTTCAGCCGGGTTTGGGGTAATTGGCGCGCTTTTAGGGGGCAAAAAGGCCTTTACCGCGACAGGCGGTCCCGGAAATGTCTTGATGCAGGACCCAATTTCTATGGCAGAAGCAATGCGCCTGCCGTTTGTTGGCATTATCACCCAGCGCGGGGGCCCGTCAACCGGAACGGTCATTTATTCACAGCAAGAAGTAACCCTAACCTGTTTTGGCGGCAATGGCGAAGGATTACGATTTGTCTACAGTCCATCCAATTTGCAAGAGATTTACGACCTTACAATCAAAACCTTTAATAATGCTTGGAAATATCGCTTTCCGGCTTTTTTGTTGACTGACGGATATCTTGTTAAGGCGCGCGCTAAAGTTTTTTTAAATAAGCCGCATTATCTGGCGACGACTAAACACATTTTGGGAGATGCCAGAAAAATTGTTAATATTAGAAACACTTTTTCTTGCGAAGAAGATCTGGCCAGAATTTTAAATGAAAATTTGCACGACTACGAAAACATCAAGAAAAATATTTGCGAATACGAAACTTATGGCTGTACGAACGCTGAGACGATTGTTTTTGCTCACGGCTCGGCTGCTTCTGCCTGCTTGGCTTTATGTAAAAAAATAAATCGCGTTGGTCTTTTTCGGCCAATAACCTTACGGCCATTTCCTGACAATGAAGCAAAATCACTGGCAAAAAGAGCCAAAAAAATCGTTATCGTGGAATCATCAGCCGGTCAGTTTGGCCGTTTAGTTAAAAACGCTCTTTATGGCATAAATACTATTTTATTTGAATATGATCGTCCGGCCGAAGGAATTTTTGAAGAAGAGTTGACGAGGATAATCAAATGACCCCAAAATGCTTTAAAAAAGAATCCCAACCGACTTATTTTTGTCCGGGTTGCGGATACGGCATTATCCTAAAAGCGCTCGGTTTTGCGATTGACAAATTTAACATTGCTAATACGTCAGTTATTGGCCTTGACATTGGCTGTTCTTTACTTGCTTGGGATTTATTTAAAGTTGATACCATCCAAACACATCATGGTCGAACTACGCCTACGATGGCGGGATTTAAAATGGCCAAACCAGAAACTGTGGTTTTTGCCATTATGGGCGATGGTGGCGGATATGCCATTGGGCTGCAGGCGCTTTTACATAGCGCTCACCGAAATGATCCGATTTCGGTGATTTTAGTAAATAATACTTTGTACGCGATGACTGGAGGACAAATGGCGCCTACCACCTTATCGCAAGAAAAAACCGAAACAACTCCTTCTGGCCGCGACACTGACAAAACCGGTCTGCCCTTTCGCGGTCCAGAAATTATTGCTAAATTAACAAACAAATACGCTTATATTGCCAGGGCTTCAATCCGTCATCCGCTGGTTGTACAGGAGTATATTGAAAAGGCGATCAAAAATCAGCAAAAAGGGAAAGGTTTTTCTTTTGTGGAAATATTATCCGTTTGCCCGACAAATTGGAAGACCGATGCTCATAGCACCTTTGATTTTCTTTCAAAAATTGAACACCACTATAATATGGGAGAAATTAAATGAAAGACGAGACAAATCTTAAAATCTTGATTGCTGGTGAGGGCGGTCAGGGCGTTCAAGCGATTGGCCAGGTTGTAAACGAAGCGGCAATTTTGTGTGATTATGAAAGTGTTTATATTCCAAATTATGGCGTAGAGCAGCGTGGTGGAATTTCCCTGGCATATGTCCAGATTTCTCATTCCCTGATCTTATATCCTAAGTTTAAAATCGCTGACTTGCTGGTGGTGATGTGCAATCGTGCGATAGAGCGCGTTCAAAATTATTACGACTATAAAACAAAAATTATCAATGTTATTGGTCTTGAAGATAAATTAACCGAGCATAATATCAATTACCGCGCTTATAATATGTTTGTTTTGGGAATTATCTCTGAATTTCTGCCTTTAAAAAAAGATTCACTAATTGGGGTCCTTGTTGAAAAATTTAAAGCCAAAAATATTTCTGCTTCTCTGCTTACCCAAAACCAGCAGGCATTTTTATTAGGCAGGGCATATGGCATTAGAATGCCGCATTATATTTTTAAGCTTAATCCGCGCCATACTTTCCGCGAAAAAAAAGAGAAAATTGTCTTTTCTGACGATAAAAAAATCTGGAAAATCGATCCTAGGCAATGTAAATCCTGCGGAATTTGTATTCACCGTTGCCCGGTTAAAGCATTATCGTTTAATAGTAAAGTGGCTGGCGTTTACTCTATGCCGACCTCAACTTGCGATATTGAAAAATGTATTGCCTGCGGGCTTTGTGAGCGGGTTTGTCCCGACTCGGCTATTGAAGTTAAAAAGAAAGCAAAGTAAAATATAGGGCTATGAAATTATTAAAGTCGCCGAAATTAAATGAAGCACTTGATGTTATTTTAAAATTGGAAAAAGCTGGTTTTACTTCTTATTTAGCCGGCGGCTGTGTGCGTGATTTACTACTTGGACGGGTATCCCAAGATTACGATATTGCCACCAAAGCGACCCCAAATGAGATTGAAAAGCTTTTTAAAAAAACCAAGGGTGTGGGAAAGCAATACGGGGTAATTTTGGTAATCGGCAAAGCAGGTCACTTTGAAGTGGCTACTTTTCGCGGGGAAAGCGAATATGAAGATGCAAGGCGGCCGAACAAAATCCATTGGGTCTCCGCTAAAGAAGATGCCAGAAGACGCGATTTTAGCATAAACGGCCTTTTTTACGAACCCAAAACCAAAAAAATTATTGATTATGTTTCCGGTCAAAATGACCTTAAAAATAAAATTATCCGCTTTATTGGCAATCCAGATGAAAGAATTTGCGAAGATCATCTGCGGATTTTACGCGCGGTTCGTTTTAAAAATGTGCTTGATTTCAAATATGCGCCGGAAACCGAAAGGGCCATTAAAGAAAATGCCAAAAAAATTAAGACCGTATCGTTAGAGCGAATCAAAGACGAGCTTGATAAAATTTTGACCTCAGAATTTCGGGCGCAAGGGATTTTGGATTTATCAAATTTAGGAATAATGCCGCATATCTTACCAGAAATTGATGAAATGAAAAAATCAGACCAACCACCAGCTTTCCATGCTGAAGGCAATGTTTTTAAACATACAATTTTATGCCTTGAAAAATTAGCGCCCGACGTTTCAGCTGAGGTTGCCTGGGCGATTTTGCTTCATGATATTGGCAAGCCAGCGATGCGTCGCGAAATCATTCATCCGCAAAAAGGCAAACGGACAGTTTTTTATGGTCATGTTGAGGTGTCAGCCAAAATGACCGAGCAAATTTGTCATCGCTTAAAGTTTTCTAAAAAAGAGAAAGATGTGGTGGTTTTTTTGGTGCGCGAGCATTTAAAACATAAAGATATCCCAAAAATGAAATTGGCGCGTCAAAGACAATGGGTTTCTCATCCGCTTATGCCAGAACTTTTACAAGTTTGGAAAGCAGATGGGCAGGGAAGCTGGCTTTCTAAAAAAGAGCATATTGATTTGTCACTTTATGATCAAGTCAAAAAGATTTACGAAGATGAATTAAAACGTCCTAAACCGCCAAAACCATTTTTATCCGGTGATGATGTCATGAAAGCGCTCAAAATACCCCCCGGCCTTAAAGTCGGTGAAATTTTGCGGACAGCATCAGATGCCCAACTTGAAGAAAAAGTCAAAAATAAAAAAGAAGCCCTCCAATTTATCAAAAATTTAAAATGAATTATTTAGCCATCGCGATCTTTATCGTACTTTCTCTTGTAGGATTTTTGGGCATAATTATCCCGGGGCTTCCTGATATGATTTTCATCCTCCTTGGCATATTGATTTACGGGATATTGACTTATTTTGCTCAAGTTTCATTAAATTTGCTTATATTAACCGGTATTTTAGTACTTTTTTGCTATCTACTTGATTATCTTGGGGTAATACTTGGGGCAAAAAAATTCGGCGCTTCAAAATACGGCATAATTGGTGCAATTTTAGGCGGCGTTATTGGCCTAATAGTTTTTAACATTTTTGGTTTTATCATCGGCGCGATTTTAGGTACCACGCTTTTTGAAATTACTTTTGCCAAAAAAGAGTTTCATAAGGCCTTTCGTGCCGGTGTGGGCGCTCTTTTGGGCTTGCTTTTTAGCGTGGTTTTAAAAATTATTATTGGCGTGGTGATAATCGGTTTGTTTTTAAGGGCAATTTTGTGATAAAATGCTATTTAGGAAAAGATCGTTGGGAAGAAAAACTAAGGTTTCGTCCCAAGCGAGGCAGGGTTCCCACGAAGTAGGGATGCCGAGCAATATGGGCCGTTAGCTCATTTGGTAGAGCACATCGATGGCATCGATGAGGTGACCGGTTCGATCCCGGTACGGTCCAAAAAAATATGTTATAATAAAACCAATATGACAAAAGAAGAACCGCTGACAACCAAAAATTTTAGAGGCGTATTTCTTGATGCCCTTGAACCATTTGCCAGAGAAATCGCTAAAGAATTTCGAAGCAATGACAAAAACTTCCAAGATATCCACAGACGATTTGATAAAATAGATAAAGAGTTTGAAAAAAATAGTCAGGAACACCGACAAATCAGACAAGATATTTTGGCCCTAGATTTCAAAATTACTGAACTGGTTCGTCGCGACGAATTTATGAATTTAGTAAAACGAGTTGAAAAGCTTGAAGCAATGACAAAATAATTTGTGATTTTTGATTCAAAAACAGAAAAATCATACAAAATAAAATTACACCTCCATCCGCATATACGGTATCAGGTGTAATTTTTCATCTTCAATTCTCAATTTCTTAAGAATTTAGTCAATCTTTTTCATTTTGGGATACCTTGTGTCTTGATACAAAGTAGTTTATTTCTATGGTGGTTGTATTTGGGTTTGCAGTGGTTTCATAAAACTGGGGCTTGAGGTTTCGTAGGAATAGGTTTTTTTGTTGTGGCGATATGCATCAGCGATGGCTTTACAACGTAAACTCATTTCACTGCCGGGCGGGAATTTTCTCGCCCATCGTTCGTATTTATAGGCCTTATAAAAACGATTTTGCTGGACAAAGTTGGATTGAAAAGCGCTATAAAATAAACCCGAAAAACCAAGTAGAAAAAGAAAGATTAT
>CAZFRP010000018.1:0-10166 GCA_964521415.1 uncultured Candidatus Saccharibacteria bacterium
TCTATAACTTTGAATCGGGCAAGGACTACACTCTGGCTATTAAAGGAAGAGCCAAGACCGATGAATTTAATTTTACTCCCAAAGATATTACCGAAAGCAACTGGCAAAACTCTGGCCCAATTTCTTTCGCCAACCCGTATTTTCAAACCGTTACATTGAGCGACATCTTCCTTAATTACCAGGGTAAAAATTACACTTTCAAAGAAGCGGTTGACGCCGGCCTTATTTCCGACAATATCTTTATTAGTAATTATCCCGATCAAGCTCAAATAGATTTAAGTAACTTGGACAAAGAGTTTACCCCCGGCGATTATCTTTCTTTCCACAGGAAAAAGAACGGGGTGAAAATTACTCTAGTCTTCAACGGGTCACCTGATATTTCTGTCGAGGTTCCAACTGATATTTCTCTCGAAAATGCTGAATGGGCTTTTTGGGTTGACAGAGATGGTTTAGACGATCATGGTTACCAAATATGGTCATATATCGCAGCCGAATTAACTAATACCGTTCAATCTGATGGTAAAACATCGGATGATATGCTTTATACCAAAAACGGAAAGGCCATTCCTTGGACTCAAAACGAAACCCAGGATCTGCCGCCACTGCCACAAATTGCTCAGAGTGGATTGGAGGTTTTAACGCCCAAGCCAGGCAATGAACAATGTTATACCCAGTCGGGAGAAATAAAAATTTGTACCGTTTATAATAAAAGAATGAAAGATACTTTATCATGGCCGTCGGATGCCGCCGGTGCCGCCGTCCAATCATTAGGCAGAGATTATCCCAAGATTAAATATTACTTTGGGTCTATTTTACTCAATCCGAAAGAAAAAATACGAAATATAGGCATAATTCATTCTGCCCTTACATACCCCTCGAAAGAATTACGCAGGACGGCTTACTTCAATCAATCTTTGAACTTGATAGTACTGGGTAAAGATTATGTCGATTTTGACCCTGGTAGTGGCGGGGCGGAAATTCTAGTTCATGAAACAATCCACGGCTTTCGAAATATTAAACAAAAAGAGTGGCTATATCCCGATGTTGAGGAGGGGCAAACTGAATTTGTTTCCGGACAAATTTCTCACGGTAACGACCCAGCTCATACGATACCAGTTAATAAATACGGGGAATTTTATAATGAATTCAATCAACCAATTCTATGGACTTTTTTTGATAAGGTAAATTGGCAAAACCAAGAAAGCAGAAGATTCCCTATGTATAATTTAGCCGCTGGCGCTTTCGGAGAGAGGTACGCATTAGATAATAATTTTTTTAAAAAATTTAATAACGATTTAAAAAATTCCAAAAACTATAACCAATGGTATGACTTATTTGAAGGGCTTTTTGGTGGTGCGGATGAATATTATAACTGGGTCGGAAAAAATTGGGGGCTCTATCAATTTTCTCCAAATCCTTACTATAAAAATAAAAGATCAATGTTATATCGCAGTGGTAAAATCAATGGCTTTAACGTTAAATTGGTTCAAGATTGGGGCAAAGGCCCTGATGATATTGGCAAACTTGATCTTATGGCCGATATTTCAGTTTATCGGTCGGACGAAAAAAACGGTATTAATAAAAGCTATACTCATCAGGTGGGATTTTATAGAAATGTTGACCTAACAGATGGGGCGTATAATTCGACTATAAACAGTTCTGTAGAGCGAAAAATTATTTTTGCTTTGAATGCTAAAAGTGGAGCCGCAAAATTTAAAGGAAGGACAAATATTTATACTGCTACATCAGGTGGCGCTGATTTATATGGCGTGGTTGCAGAAAGAGACGATGGCTTTGTCTATATTACGCCACAAAAACCAAATTCTCTTCCAGAAAAGCAACTCGCCTTTTCCAAAGGATATTTTGATACCGCCTCTCTTGGCAACAAATATGGTTACAATGCCGGTACTTATAAAATACGCTACCCGACTAAATGTGGGGGAGAGCGTAATTATATTATTACTAAGTTGGAAGGAGCTCGTTTTCTTGCCATACGAACTGGTAAAACTACTATTCCAGGCGGAACTTCCTATAATAATCAAGGATTTTTGAATAAAATAGCCAGAGTTTTGCATTTAGACAAGTTATTCAATAAAAATGATTTTAAAACAGCCAAAGCTGAAGATGGGGATGTCTGTTATCTCAACAATTCTTTAGAAATCGAGAATATTAGTGCCGAGGCACAGCCAGATGGTAAAGAAAAAGTTACTTTCCAAACTACTAAGTCCGCTTTTATCATCGTTGATTGGGGAGGGACAACGGACTATGGCCAAAACGCCGACGACTCTCCTGATGATAAAATGATAAACCATTCAATAATCTTTGATCCAGTTAGCCAAGGAACAACTTATCACTACAATATATCTGCTGTTAGCGCGGACGGTAATATTGACCCCAACGCTCCCGCCCAAACACAGGAAGAAGAAGATTCTGCTCCGACTGAATCCGCTGAAAGCGGCGATCAAACCTTTGAATTTACTCCCATACCCATTGAAACTTCAAGCATTCAGGTTTCTGATATTAATCTTCCCGGTTATGAAAGTTGGGCCTCGGTTGAGTGGGATACTAACGTTGCCACTAGAGGCGTGGTTGAATACACAAATTCTGCTAATAATGACACGCCAACGGAGTACAGCGCCGACTGGCGGACCTGCAATGATCCGGTTGAGTCGGGCTCACGAGATGATTGTTTAAGCCGATTGGCTACTCATCATAAAATATCCGTTCCCGACTGCTGGGGCAGCTACCCTGCTTACAATGGTTTTTGCCATTATCGTATTAGTTCTTTTTATGAATCAAGTTTTCCTAATAAAGATCCAAGCAAGGTAACGAGCGCCGATCGAGTTTATGGTTCGGTTCGTCTTAATCCTAATCACAGTTACTTTCCCAATTGGAACGTTTTTGTCAATGGATTCGGTAGTTGGGCTATTTGGTTTGAAACTTCTGTACCGGTTAGCGGCCAAGTTAGTATCGACAGGGATCTGCGAGGTTATCATGCAAGAGCTAATGTGATTGCCAGCGGCAGTTACACCGAGGGAGTAACTACTTGGTACAGATATAAAATAGATAATATGCAAGCTTGCGACTGGTTCTCTCCAGAGATCTATCATACAACTTATGGCATTGATATTTATAACCAAAGTCATCCCGAAGACACGCTTCACGCTATCTGGACAAGTTCTGATGCCTGTATCGGCGAAGAATATTTTGTTGAATGGAGATCTTCTGGTTCTGCGACAACTGCCACTTCACCTTTATTGATGACGGTTTCTCAAAATCCCGATTCTGTTGATTTATCTTATCAAATTGACCAAACTCAAATTGATCAAGCTACAAAGGAGCATCAAGGAATTGAAAATGTTACCATTGAATATGGCTTCAAATCAGATCAATATAGTCAAAGTAAATTAACCGATAAAGCAAGTGAAATAGAGTATAAAACAAATTTAACCAATTTAAAAACGCGAACCTATCATTATCGCACCGTCATTAATTTCAAAGACGGTCAGAAATATTATTCACAAGACAAAGTATTAAAGCACGGCAACCGTTTTGTGAGATTTTTCAACGAC
The DNA here is from genome assembly GCA_964521415.1 of uncultured Candidatus Saccharibacteria bacterium. Classification (GTDB taxonomy): domain Bacteria; phylum Patescibacteriota; class UBA1384; order JAPLVJ01; family JAPLVJ01; genus CAZFRP01. The sequence goes on from CAZFRP010000018.1 coordinate 3,573, forward strand.
CTCTTTGGCAATACCTGGCAGTGGATAACAAATTTATTCAAATAATTTACTAATTATTATTGATGTACCATTGTGACACTTTTATGCATATGTTTCTAAAGTGTCACAATATGTAGGCCCTTGACACGCTTTAATAGTTATTTTATCCTCAAGTTAGATTAAATGAATTAAACAATAATACCGCTTAAGGGGAACGGTTTACATATTAAAAAAATTAAGGAGGCAAAATGGTTGTAGAACCTATTACCTTCTCAGATTGGTGGAATACCATCGTCATTGCCACCTCAGACGCTTGGACAAGGATTTTAAGCTTTATCCCTAATTTAATTGGGGCAATTGTAGTCATTTTAATTGGTTTGCTGGTGGCGTATGTTTTAAAATGGGTCGTGGTGCAAATATTCAGCGCCATTCAGCTTCAGACCCTTTCTGAAAAAACAAAATTTTCCGGCATACTTGGAAAAATGGGCGTGAAGGAAAATGTGACCGAGCTTTTGGGAAATTTCGTTAAATGGATTATTATTATCGTCTTTTTAATTCCTGCCCTGCAAGTTTTAGGACTCTCTGAAGTTGGCGATGTCTTGTCGCAAGTGCTTGGTTATTTACCAAAAGTGGTAATCGCCGGATTTTTAGTTTTTGTCGGCATTGTCTTGGCTGATATTGTTTCGCATGCTATCAGGGCGACTGCCCTCACAATCGGCAGCGCCACCGCCTCGGTACTGGCAACGGTGACCAAATATGCCATTTACATTTTTGTGGGATTGATTACTTTAGAGCAACTTGGGGTGGCCTCAACTTTGCTACTTTCGGCATTTACCGGAATTATTGCTCTAATTGCCATTGCCGGCGGTTTGGCCTTTGGGCTTGGCGGTAAGGATGCCGCAGCTGAGTTAATTCAAAAAATTCGCAACGACTTTAGCAAAAAATAGACCTCAAGTTTACTTGTTTAGCTCTTCAAGCGCCGATGAGGCCGCTGACTGTTCTGCCGCCTGTTTTGATGAGCCAGAGCCCTGCCCGGTTAATTTATCATTAATGTAAACGCCAACGGTAAATGATTTGGCATGATCTGGACCATATTCAGATAAAACCTTGTAAACTGGCGTATATCCTGAACTTTCTTGCGTTAACTCTTGCATGCGTGATTTTGGATCAATGTATAATTTTTTATTGAGAATTTCTTTAAGTTTGCAAAGCACATTACTTTCAATAAATTTTTGAACCACGACATCGCCTTGATCAAGATACATTGCGCCAAGCAAGGCCTCAAATGAATTGGCTAAAATTAGTTCACGCGACTTTCCGCCAGTTTTTGTTTCCCCCTTTGATAAATATAGATAATCACCAATCGATAAATCTTTAGCAACTTGGGCTAACATTTCTCTTCGTACCAGGGCCGCGCGCCAATTAGTAAGATCACCTTCAGGATTTGGATATTTTTTATATAAATATTCGGTAACGACGATTTCCAGGACGGCGTCGCCCAAAAATTCTAAACGTTCGTTGTGATCCAAATCATAACCAACATTCTCGTTAATAAAAGAACGATGGATTAACGCCTGCTTTAGTAAATTTTTGTCCTTAAACTTAATTTTGATTTTCTTTTCCAGTTTTTTTAAATCATTTTTTTGAGTCATAAATTCCTTCTTGTAAAATTATATTATTTGCTTTGATAAGAAAGTTTTTGGCATTTTTGTAGGAAATTTTTTGGATTGCTTCGTCTCTTTTAAACCATTTAGCATCTTTCGTTTCAATTTTACATGGCGTAAGTTTTTCTTCGTTAGTTTCAAGCAAAAAAATATGAACGATTTTAAACATTGCCTGTTTGTGCAAACGAAAGAAATACTGAATTTTACCGATTTTCCTTAATATTTTAAGGTGATCAAGTCCGGTTTCTTCACCAATTTCGCGCATGGCCGTTTGCTCAGGCGTTTCGCCCGACTCAATTTTTCCTTTTGGCAATGCCCATCGTTTATAGCTGTCTAAAATCAAAAGAAATTCATCATGTAAAGGGTTATAGACAATGCCGCCAGATGAAATTTGCAATTTTACTTTTGACTTTGGCTGATTTTCTCTTGTAGTGTTTTCCATTTCTTTTTTATCTCTTTATCCGGATGTTTATATCTTAATTTAAATAATGTGCCAAGCGCACCATTGACAAATTTTGAGGTATTTTCGCTCCCGAAAGTTTTGCCCAGTTCGACTGCTTCATTTATTGAAACTTTTGGCGGGATATCATCCATGTAAAAAAGCTCAAAGGTAGATAACCGAAGTAAGGTTTTGTCTAAAATTGGGATTTGATCAATTGGCCATTGGGTAGCAGCTTGCTGAATTTTTTTGTCAATATCATTTAGTTTTTTAATGACACCAGATGATGTTCTTTTAATATAATTATCATCTAAATCTTCTTTTCCAAAAAATTCTTTATTACGGGAGACAATTTCATCAATATTTTTATTTTTATGAAAGTCCCATTCATAAAGTGATTGCATCGCAATCGTTCGCGAAAGGTGTCGATTTGGCACTTTACCTCTCCTTTTTAACCACTTTGTTTTTGCGTTTTATTTTGCTTTTAATTTTAATCACTTCTTTTCCATTATAATACCCGCAATTTAGACAAACATGATGCGGTTTTTGCGGTTTTTGACAATGCAAGCAACGCGAGAGAGTAATTGGTTTTAAAGCCAGGTGCGCGCGTCTTGTTTTGGTCCTGGTTTTGCTGGTTTTTTTCTTTGGTACAGCCATATTATTTCCTTTATTTAATTATTTTACATTCGTCTTTACAAATCGGCTTAATCGGAACGGAAAGTAATATTTCTTGTCTTATTGATGGATAAATATCAATGGTTTGGTTTCTATTAATTAAAAAGGTATCGGCTTCTTTATGAATTGAATAAATCTGTTCATAATTTAAGGTTATTTTATGGTGATAATTTTTTAGACAACGAGAACAAATAAGAATTACTTCAACACTTGCATTTATAAAAGCGGAAATAATGTTTTCATCAACTGCGCAGAGGGTTACTTTTCCTTTAATGTTTGATGTGGGTTTGACATCACTTGCAAGAGAAGCAATTTTCTCATTTACTGAGTATGACGTTGTTAGCCCAATGTCAGAGGAAAGAACCGGAGAAACATCAATTAATATTTTTTGTTCCGACATTTTAAATATATTTTAGCATATCTTGTATGAAAAATAAAGGTTTCTAAATTACAAAGTTTATCAGCCGGTTTTCAACAAAAATTGTTTTTTTGATTTTTTTGCCAGCGAGCCATTTTTTGATTTTGGCGGTATTTTGGGCCAGTTTAATAATTTCTTTTTCGCAATCGGTTGGTTTTACAGTAATTTGATCGCGTACCTTTCCATTGATCTGAACAACAATTGTTATTACTTCTTCTTTGATTAAATTTTGATTATATGTTGGCCATTTTTCAAAAAATATTGATTGCTTATGACCAAATTGCGACCATAGCTCTTCGGCAAAATGCGGTGCAAACGGAGCAAGAAGGATAAGGTAGGTTTCTAACATTTGCCTTGCGACCACACCCTTTTTGTTAGAGGCAAAATTTAGCCATTCAATTAAGGCCGCGATCGCCGTATTAAATTTAAATCCTTCCAAATCATCGGTTACTTTTTTAATTGTCCTGTGGAGTTGCTTTTTTGTGTTTATATTTTCACTTGACATTTGGATTTTGGATTTTGGATTTGCAAAATTCCAAATTTTGTTAATGAATCTTTCCATTCCCACGATTCCTTTATCTGACCAATCTCCGCCTTCATTATATGGCCCCATAGACATTAAATAGAGCCGCAAAACATCAGCGCCGTATTTTTGTATAAATTCGTCAGGTATTACAACATTGCCTCTTGATTTTGACATCTTCGCACTGTCCTTGGTAATTACGCCCTGATGAATAAGTTTAGTAAACGGTTCGTCAAAATTAAGATATTTCAAATTATGTAGAACTTTGGTAACAAATCGGGCGTAAAGCAAGTGCATATTAACATGCTCTTTTCCGCCAACATAAAGATCAACTGGAAGCCAGCTATTAACAATTTTATGATCAAAAGGTCCGCTGTTTAGTTTTGGTGATAGGTAGCGTAAAAAATACCACGAGGAACAGACGAAAGTATCCATCGTATCGGTCTCTCTTTTGGCTTTAGCACTGCATTTTGGGCAGGAAACATTGACAAATTCTTTAGATCGAGCAAGTGGTGATTCGCCATGCGGCCTAAAGTCAACATTAGTAGGTAGTTTTATTGGTAAATCTTTTTCCGGGACCAAAACTTCACCACATTTTTCACAGTAAATAATGGGAATAGGAGAACCCCAATATCTTTGACGCGATACGAGCCAATCTTTGAGTTTATATGATATCGCAAAATCACCAACATCCATATTCTTTAATTTTTCAGTGATTTTTTGTCGCGCTTTTTCCGAGGTAAACCCAGAAAATTCAGCGCTGTTTTCCAATTTTCCATCTTCTTCGAATGCTTTTTTACTATTCTCTATCCTCAAACCTCTATTTACTATTACCTGTTTTATTGGTAATTTATATTTTTTGGCAAATTCAAAATCCCGGCTGTCATGCGCTGGTACGCACATTACTGCTCCAGTGCCATAATCTGGTAACACATAATCAGCAATCCATACCGGAATTTTTTCATTATTGATCGGATTTAGGGCATATAATCTCGTAAATATGCCGGTTTTTTCTTTATTTAGCTGGCGCTGTAAGACGGTTTTTTTCTTTGTCTGATCTAGGTAATTTTGAATTTTAGATTGTGATTTTGAATTTAGTTCTTGCCATTTTTCTGGTGCAAGAACAATATACGTAGCTCCAAAAAGCGTATCTGCGCGGGTGGTAAAAACAGGGATTGTCAATTTTAAATTGTCAATTTTAAATTTAATTATCGTTCCCTCTGAGCGTCCGATCCAATCTTTTTGTCTTTTTTTGCTTTCCTCTGACCACGAAAGGTTATCAAGGCCGGAAATTAATTTGTCAGCATATTCGGTAATTTTAAAAAACCACTGCTCTAAATCTTTCTGTATCACTTCGCTGTCGCAACGCTCGCAAAGTCCATTTATTACTTGTTCATTAGCCAGAACAGTTTGACAGGATGGGCAGAAATTTACTTTGGCTTTTTTGCGATATGCCAAGCCGTTTTTATAGAGTTGCAAAAATAGCCACTGCGTCCATTTATAATACTCGGGGTCAGAGGTAATTATCTCTTTTGACCAATCGTACATCGCCCCGATTTGCTTTAATTGCTTTCTGATGTAATTAATATTTTCAATGGTTGATTTTTTTGGCAAGACACCACCCTTAATGGCATAATTTTCAGCAGGAAGGCCAAAGGCATCAAAACCAATTGGTTCAAAAACATTTTTGCCCAACATTTTTTGATAGCGGGCGTATGTATCAACTGGCCCAAAATTATACCAATGGCCAATATGGAGTTTATCAGAAGAAGGGTAGGGGAACATTACTAAGCAATAAAATTTGTTTTTTGTTTTATCTAAATCGGTCTTATAAAGTTTTTTCTTTTCCCAAATTTTTTGCCATTTGGCTTCAACTTTCGTGTGATTATATTTTAACATTTATTATTACTATATCTCATAAGCAGAACAATTACAATAGATCTTCTGTGACACTTTACAACATATGCACGAAAATGTCACAATGCCTATAGAATTAGATTGAAAGAACGGATAAAATGAAAAGAAAAGATAAGGAAAAAATAAGAAAAATTGGCGAAGTATCTCTGGGCATTTTAGCATGTCTTGCAATTATTGGCACAGCGGCAATAGCGCCAAATGCTTTACAAATTATTGAGCTTTTTAGAAGAAAAGATGAATGTTTAAAAACAAAAAAACCCGAATCGATTAGACGTAACTTGTATCGTTTAGAAAAGAAACGGTTAGTTAAAATTTTTGAAAAAGAAGGGCAAATAGCAATTCAAATTACGGAAAATGGTCAAAAACGATTATTGAAATATAAAATTGATGAGATAAAAATTAAAATACCAAAAAAATGGGATAAAAAGTGGCGTTTGGTAATTTTTGATATTCCAAACATTCAAAATTTAGCTAGACGTGCTTTGAGAGATAAATTACGTAATCTCGGATTTCATTTAATTCAAAGAAGTGTTTGGGTTTTTCCATACCCATGCAAGAATGAAATCGACTTTATAAAAGAAACATACCAGATCGGTCCTTATGTACAAATTGTTGAAGCGGATTATCTGGAAGACGAAGCAAGGTATTTAAAAATATTTAATCTTAGAAAATAGATCTTCTGTGACATTTGCAGACATATGGACAAAAGTGTCACAGAAAAAGAAGTATGGCGAAAAATAAAACAAAATAAATAAAGAATGGTTTTGGAAAATTTAATAAATTTATTAAATATGGTACGATTTAATCATAAAAAATGAATAAAGAAGTTGAAATTCAGGTTATGGTTAAAAATCCAAAAGAGGCAGAAAAAAAATTACGAAAAGAGGGATATCCTTATCTAATTTACAGAAAGAAGCAAGGCAACTGCAAAAGTTCATTAACATATTGGACTCCTTTAAGGAGTCTTAATGCAACAGAT
>CAZFRP010000019.1:0-9926 GCA_964521415.1 uncultured Candidatus Saccharibacteria bacterium
ACATTGCGCTGATTTCCCGCGCCAGACCCAAAACTGAAAGGCAATCGCCACGGTTTGGCGTAATTTCAAGCTCAAAAACAAAATCATCATCGATTTTTTCAATTTTTTCTACCTCGTGACCAAACAAACTCAAATCATCTGCCAGTTTTTTTGGAAAAACTTTAATATCCACAAATTCTTTTAGCCAATTATATGTGACTTTCATGGTTTTTTGTATTTATACGCTAAAATTAACATTACAATACCGGCAAAACAGTACAAAGAATTTACAATAATGTATGGCGGATTTTTAATAGAAATTGAGTAAATAAGCAGCAACGAATCACCAAGTAGCCATGCATACCATGCTATAAGACTTAAACCGGTCGAATCTTTAACCCTAATCACATGCCAAAATTGAGGTAAATAAGCAACCAGTCCAATAATTCCACCAATCACGGCGCCAATCGCTAATATATTTCCAATCATCTTTATCCTTTAAATATTGTGGTATTAAAATTGTTTTAGAAATCTTAAATCGCCGCTATAGCTTAACCTAATGTCATCAATATCAAAATAAAGCATCATATAACGGTCTATTCCCATTCCCCACATAATTCCGCGCCATTTATCTGGATTGATGTTCATATTTTTTAGTACCTTAGGGTGTGCCATACCAGAACCAAGCATCTCCCGCCATTTTCCATCCGCTAATTTAACATCCAAATCCATCCCGGGTTCAACAAAAGGATAAAAATGGGACCGCACGCGTGTCTTTACCCTACCGCCAAAAATTTCTTTCATAAAACCAGTAAGTAATCCGATTAAATATCCCATATTCAAATTCTTATCAACTGCAATTCCGTCAATTTGATAAAATGTATGTTCATGGGTCTGGTCAGTGGCTTCATTGCGGTAACATCTACCGGGAATGATTAAATAAAATGGTGGTTTTAATTTTCGTTCATTGACAAGACGAATATCAGTTGATGTCGTGTGAGTCCTTAATAATTTGCCACCCTTTAGCCAAAATGTATCTTGAACATCGCGTGAGGGATGATCAGAAGGTACATTTAAAGCATCAAAATTGTAATATTCATTTTCAATATCAGGCCCCTCGGCAATTTCAAAACCGTAGTTTCTAAAATATTCTAATGAGCGTCTTAAAAACCAGGTTAGAGGATGAAGATGTCCTTGCATTACTTAACTCTCAATATTAGTTCAATCAAGATTAGAATAACAAAGTAAAGCGAGATTGTCCATAAATTCAAGATATTTAAAGCGGCAAAAACCAAAATCCCCGAAAGAAGTAAAGAAATGATAAATCCTTGCAAAAAAGCCGTTTTTAATCCGGCACGCAAGGTCGTGTTTTTAAAAAATTTAACCTTAACATAAAATAAAAGTAAGGTAAAAAACGATGTTAACATAAAAAATAGGGCGACAAAAAAAAGTATTAAATTAACGCTATCGGTATGAAATGGATTGACACCAAGTATAATAATAAGTACGGTAACAAGAAAAGCCAAAGATAAGAAAAAAAGCCCATAAAGATACGCACGCAATGCCATTTTATTTTTTTACCCTATAAAGTAATTTGTCAATTTTTTCAACCCGCTCGGCAGATTTATCAAGACGGAAAGTAAGTTTCGGGATATTTTTAATAAATAATTTTTTTCCTAAATATGTTTGAAAATTAGGGGCGGCGTGGGCAAGTTCCTGTAAAACCTTTTTAGTATTTTCATTATAGACGGAGATCCAGATTTTTGCATACGAAAGATCAAGTGAGGTTTCAACATCAGTGACGGTAATAAACTTCGGCGCAAATTTTTTTTGAATAAGCCGAGCCAGCTCCTCTTTAATTACTTGATTAACTTTGCTTATTCTTTTTGACATTTTTATCGCTTTTGCCACTGTGGAGCACGGCGAGCGCGTTTTAGTCCTGGTTTTTTACGCTCTTTCTCTCGCGGATCTCGCGTCAAAAGATTCTCTTTTCGCAAGGTTTGTTTATATTCGTCTTTAAGTGGTGCGATTGCCCGGGCAATTCCGAGGCGAATAGCTTCAATTTGGGCGATTTTGCCGCCTCCACGTACTTTTACGGTAATGCTGTACTTTCCCAAAAGTCCACAAAGTTGCAAAGGCGAGCTAAAAATTTCTTCGGCTTTTGGATTTTCCGAAAAATATTCCGAAATTTCTTTTTCGTTAACTTTTGATTTATCTGAACCTTTGTAGAGTCGCACAGTCGCGGTGGCAGTTTTGCGGCGGCCGATTGCACTCAGATATAATTTTTTAGGCATTCTTCCTCACTTTATCTTCATACGGATTTTTCTCATCAGGAAAAATATAAAGCCGTTTTAGCCATCGCGTTCTTAATTTATTTTTTGGTAGCATTCCAAGTACGGCATGCCTGATGACGTCTTCGGGTTTTTTGCTTAATTTTTCTTTTAGCGTTTGTGTTTTCAACGCGCCCGGATAACCAGAATGGCGATAGTACATTTTTTGCGTTAATTTTTTCCCGGTGACGCGAATTTCTTTAGCATTAATAACAACCGCAAAATCGCCACAATCCTTTTCTCTACTAAACACGGTTTTATTTTTGCCACGCAAAGTATTGGCAATAGTAACTGCCAAACGACCCAAAATTTGCTCTTTAGCATCAAAAAGGTACCATTTTTGTTTATCCTCCTTCTTCTTGGAGGAGAAGATACCGCCGACTCCAGTTAGCGGGGCTTCATTTTTTGGATTTTTGATCATGTTTTACTTTTTCTTTCTTTTCTTCTTTTTTGGGTTTTTCTTTGATTATTTTTTGTTCACGTTCAGAAAATGTAAGCAGACAAAGCGGTGCGTTGTCGCCTTTTCTTGCGGCAATTTTTATCATTTTTACAAAACCGCTTTTTCTTTCTGAGAAAGACGGTGCAATGTCATCCATCAACTTGACAACGGCGTTTTTGGGCAAATTTTTTAAAAGACACCGGCGGGCTGACAAATCATCTTTTTTAGCCACCGAAATTAACTTATCAAGATAAGGCCTAACTTCCTTTGCTCTTGGCGTGGTCGTTTTTAGTTTTTCGTATAGAATTAACGACGTCGCTAAATTTTTAAGCAGCGCTTTTCTTGGCCCGCTTTTTCGCTGTAACTTTCTTTTCATCTTTTTTCTCTTTTTTAGATATTTTCTTTGCTATTTTAGGTTTTTTAACCTTTTTAACTGCCTTCCCTTCCAGATTTTTTAGAACGTCAAATTGGTTAACTAGAATTTCGGTTGCTTTAGTAAATGCTTCAGATGGTAAAATTGTTCCGTCGGTTTTAATCTCCAAGGTTAATTTATTAAAATCGGTTCGCTGCTGTACTCTGGTATTTTCCACACTAAGATTTACCCAAGTAACCGGCGAATATAAACTATCTGTTTGAATGATACCAATTTCTGGTTTTTCCGGTTTGTTTTCGGCGGCAACATAACCCCTTCCTTTTTCAACTACCATTTCAATGTTAAGCGAGGCCTTGCTGCTATCCAATGTCGCAATGTGCAAATCTTTGTTTAAAATCTCAATCTGGGAAGGAGTTTTAATATCCAAGGCCAATATTTCCTTCGGTCCTTTTACTTGTAATTTCATCGTTGCCTTATCTTCATCATGAAGTTTCAAACGAAGCTGCTTTAATTTTAGAATAATTTCAATGACATCTTCCTTAACACCAGGAAGGGTTGAAAATTCATGCGAGGCATTTTCAATCTTAATGGTTGAGATGGCCGCACCAGACAATGATGAGATTAAAACCCGGCGCAAGGCATTGCCGAGCGTATGACCGTAACCTGGATATAACGGCTCAATCACGATCTTTCCATAATTTTCTTTTTCTTCAACAATTTTCGCTTTTGGTAAACTAATTTCTTCCATAATATCTCCTTAAAAATATTAATTATTACTTGCTATAAAATTCAATTATTTGCGCGATATCAACATCGGTATTCATTTCTTCTTTTTTGGGCAAGTGCTCCAATGTTATTTGGCTTTTTTGCTTGTCAAGTCTAAGCCAGGCGGGTAAAGAAGTTTTGTCTTTGGATTTTGTCTCGTCATTAAAAAGAGTTAGCTTTGATGATTTGGGGCTGATAGAAAGAACATCCTTTTTCTCCATAATATATGAAGGGATAGTGACCTTTTTTTTATTAATTAGAAAATGACCGTGAGAAATAAGCTGCCTTGATAATTTTCTTGATGAAACAAGGCCTGATTTGTAAACGATATTATCAAGCCGTCTTTCAAGTGATGAAAGTAAAATTTCGGCCGTATCGCCAGAGTGTTTGGCGGCTTTTTTATAGTAATTTTTAAATTGCGTTTCACGTAAGCCATAAATTCTTTTGGCTTTTTGTTTCTCACGAAGCTGCAGAGCGTAATCACTCAATTTTTTATGACGCATTCCGTGCTGACCTGGAGCATAGCTTCGACGAACAAAAGGGCATTTTGGAGAATAGCACTTTTCTCCTTTTAAAAAAAGTTTAACACCTTCACGGCGACATTTTTTACAAGCATTGTCCATCATTTTATACTCTTCTCGTTTTTTTAGGACGCACGCCGCCATGCGGAATCGCGGTAACGTCTTTTATTGAATTGACAACGAAACCGGCGGTGGCAAAGGCTCTAATCGCCGATTCTCGACCGGCACCAACGCCTTTTACTTTAACATCAATCTTTTTAATATCGTACTTTTTGGTTTTTTCAATAACGTCGCGGGCGGTCTGGGTCGCCGCAAAAGGGGTGGCTTTTTTGGCGCCTTTAAAACCAAGAGCGCCAGCGGACTTAAAAGCAACCACATTACCGCTTTGGTCTGTCATATTAATAATCGTGTTATTAAAACTTGAGGAAATATTAACAATTCCATTGTCAAATGTTTTGATTATTTTTTTCTTTTTTTTATTTGTCTTGACTTTTTTTGGCACTTTTCTCCTTAGGTCTTTTCCGTCGCCACTCTCTTGGCGGTCGCCATGGTCACTTTTTTACCTCTTTTGGTTCGGGCGTTGGAACGCGTTTTTTGCCCTCTAACCGGCAGATTTTTACTATGTCGCATTCCGCGGTAGCTGCCGATTTCTTTTAATCTTTTGATATTTAAAACCACTTCGGATTTTAAGGCACCTTCAACTTTATTTTTTTTCTCCACGATTTCTCTAATTTTATCAACATCCTGCTCAGACAAATTTTTTGTCCTTACATTCACATCCACCCTTGCTTGTTTTAATATTTTTATTGCCGTTGTCCTGCCTATACCATAAATATAGGTTAGAGAAATCACAACTCTTTTTTCGGGTGGTAAATTAACACCAGCTATTCTGGCCACATTTGCTCCTTAAATTATTCTCATCCTTGTCTTTGCTTATGTTTAGGGTTTTCGCATATCACAAAAATTTTCCTTTTTCTTTTAACAATCTGACATTTACTGCACATTTTACGTACGGATACCCGAACTTTCATTTACAATCTCCTGGTGATTCTGCCTTGCGTCAAATCATAAGGGCTCATTTCAAGCAAAACTCGGTCGCCTTCTAATATCTTAATATAGTGCAGACGTAATTTCCCAGAAATATGAGCCAAAATTATTTGGCCTGTTTGCAATTTTACGCGAAACATCGCATTGGGCAGTGATTCTAAAACCTCTCCCTGCAATTCAATAACGTTTTTCTCTTTCATTCTACCGCCTTATATTAGCAAATATTTCTTATCACGTCAAGACAATTGGACCTTTATCGGTAATTGCCACGGTTTCTTCAAAATGGCATGACAGGGAACCGTCGCAAGATGCAATCGAAAATCCATCGGATAAAATTTTGATATCACCTTTACCTTGCATTGCCATTGGCTCAATTGCCAGTACCATGCCATTTGTAAGTGGTATTCCTTGGTCTTTTTCGCCAAAATTTGGTACCATCGGATCTTCATGAACTTTTTTTCCTACGCCGTGCCCAAAAAGCCCTTTTGCCACGCTAAAACCTCCACTTTCGATTGTTTTTTGTATCACATTAGATATTGCCCCCATCTTGTGGCCGACTTTGGCATTTTTGATGGCTTGATTTAAAGCCAGTTTTACGGTATTTAAAAACTTCTCTTTTTGCGGCTCGTTTTCATTTAAAACAAAACTTAAAGCTTTATCAACATTTAATCCATTATGCTTTATGCCCAGGTCAAGGGAAACAAGATCGCCTTTTTTGATGACAATATTGCGCGGTATGCCGTGGACAATCTCGTCATTTAGCGAAACACAAAGTGCCGCGGGAAAATTCCGATAATGTAAAAATGACGGGGTGACATTTTGCTCTTTAATCTTGCTTCTGGCCAGATTATCTAATTCTATGCTGGTAATACCTTCTTTTGTGGCGTTTTTAAGTTCTTCTAAAATTTGATTTAAAATCGCCCCGCCCTGTTTCATAATTTCAATTTCGTTTTTGGTGTACCGCGTGATCAAATTTACTCCTTAGGCAATTTAGCCAGGATTTCCTTCTGGACGTTCTCAATGGATTGTTCGCCGTTTATATAAATTACTTTGTTTTTCTTGGCAAAATATTTAATCACTGGCTTTGTCTCGCTACCATATACATCAAGGCGGGTTTTTATGGGCTTTGGATAATCATCTTCGCGTTGAATTATCTTACCCTGACATTTTGGACATTTTTTTAAGGTTAAACTCTCTGGTGGCATAAAATTGGTTTTGCAACTCTCGCATACTCTACGTTTGCTTAATCTTTTTATCGCTTCGTCAACGCTTATCTTAATTACTAATATTTTGAATTCTTTTTTAACCCTTTTTCTAATCAATTCAATAAATCCAGGAACTTGTGCCATGGCTCTGGGCCAAGCATCAAAAATGATTGTTTGGTTTTCCTGAAGATTTTTTGTTGCTTTAATAAAAAGATTTTTAACGTCATTATGCGGGATCAAGTGTCCGCGATTAATTATGTCCCTTAATCTTTTTCCCAGGGCGTCATTTTCTTTTGCTTTTGTCCTGATTAAATCTCCGGCAATAAGAATGGGCATATCAAATTTTTTTGACAGCAGTTCGTTTTGTGTCCCTTTGCCAGAACCCTGCGGCCCTAAGGTAACTAAATTATACGGCAGCATTTTTATCTCCTTATTTTTTAATTGATGAAATTGCCCAGATTCCTTTTTCACCCTTTTTCACTGGCTGAACTAAAGATACTTTATAGGTGGTTTTTTTATTGGCGCTCGTTTTTTCCACCTCAACTTCGGCTTCACCTTGTGTATCATCTTTTTTGATTAAATTATAAACATCAAGGGCAGTAAAGCCATAATTTGCCGGAATATCAGCTTTAACCACTTCAACTGGATCTAATCTCCAGGGTTGACTGCCTAAATCAACTAGTTCTTGAATCTCTTTCATTTTTGCTTCATCAAGGTTTAAACTACTGCCTCCTGCCTCATAAAGAGGAATTTTTATTACCTGACCTGCTTTGATCTGATCGGCATTTTGTAAATTATTTGCTTTAAGTAGTGTTTCTATGGCGATATTATACTTTACGCTTAGTAAAAATAAAGTATCACCGTTTTTTACCGTATAAAGTTCTTCATTTTTTGGTTGATTTACTTTTGGCGTTTCTTGTGCTGATTCTACCTTTTTTGAATTTTCGTTATTGATTTTTTGCGGCGGAACCACTGATTTGTTTTTATATGAGAGGATTCCCGCGCCAATACCAAAACCTAAAATCACAAAGAGTGCCGTACTAAATGTCGCGATGGCCTTTTGATTTAAAGCAGGCAAATTTAACCTCTACCTTAAAATGATACGGGTTGATTCCCGTCGGCAATTGCTTTTAGCTCTGTTCCGTCGGATTTTCCTACCCATATTTTATTATTTTTTGAAAAAGCAATCTGCGCTCCATCTTGTGATAACATTGGACTTTGGTCCACCTCTTTATCGTTAGATATCCTTTTCTCTTCATTTTGACTGGTATCAAAAATAAAAACATCAGCCAAATTTTCTTTGCCTGCACCTTTTTCTACTTTGATATAGGCATACTTACCTTTGGCATAGGAAAGAGAATATAATGTTTCATTTTTTGCCTTTAATATTTCTTTTTCATTGGCACCATCATTCCCGATAGAAATTATTGCCCCACTGGCATTGTTGTCAAGCCGAATAAATGATAAACCGCTTTCGGTAATTACCGGATCAGAGATTGGGGTTTTACTTTCTTTAATTTTTTTTCTATTTCCGCCATCTAGCCCCATTGTCCATAAGGCAAATTTATTGCTAATATTATCGTATGCTATGAAAGCAATTTTATCATTTCCGACTTTTGTAAAAGAGGCGGCAAAATTATTAGTGATTTTCTTTTTCGTGCCGCTACCATCTGTTTGAATTTCCCAAAGGTCGCCAATTGTTTCATTAAGCGGCGTGGCAAAAATAATCAGTTTGCCAGAAACCAAACCGGCAATTTGCTGAATTGTAAATTCTTCATCTACGTCAGTAAATATCAATTTCTGACTGTTTTTTGAAAAATTATAGGCATAAATTTCCGTCACTTGCTTATTTGATAAATTCGGCTTTGGTGAGGCAGATACTTTGCGATAAAACAATTTGTCCGTTTGCTCGTTCGTCTCTGGTTTTAATCCGTCATTTGCATTTGTGTTCGTTACGGCTGATTGATCGTTTTTTAGGGTGTTTTTACTGCTTGATTTGGCAATCAAAAATATCGCTAAAACAAAAACAATAATTCCGAGAATGCCTAAAAATTTTTTATTCATTAAAAAACCTTTGATCTTATTAATAGTCGTCATATGTTCTCATAATAAGCTGGCTTTGGATTTGCCGATATGTTTCAAGGACAACCGAAACCACAATCAAAAGTCCGGTGCCGCCAAGGACGATCGTATTTATTTTGGTAATTGCCTGCACAATAAAAGGCAAAACCGCAATCAGCCCCAAAAAGATCGCGCCCGCAATTAGAATTCGATTTGAAACATGACTTAAATAATTGGCTGTATTTGGACCGGGTCTGATTCCAGGGATAAATGCCCCTTGTTTTTGTAAATTTTCGGCCACTTCTTTGGGATGAAAAATTACATAAGTATAAAAATAGGTAAAAAGAACCACTAAGATAAAGTAAAAAATGCCGTAAAACAGATTATTACTTTGAAATAAATTCGCCACAAAGGTTGACGCATTAGAAAGCCAGGCCGAACGGGCCATTTTGAAAATATTGGCAATGACACCCGGAAAAACCATTAAAGAAAGGGCAAAAATAATCGGGATGACGCCGGCCATATTTACTTTAAGCGGTAAATGCGATTCTACGCCGCCGTACGAAGCCGAACCCCGAATGCGTCTGGCGTACGCGATGGGAATATTTCTCTGTGCCTCGTTGATAAAAACAATCAAGGCAACCGCGGCCGCCGTTAATAGTAAAAATATTATAAATCCCAGTGCTTTGGACCAATCAATTACCGCACCGCCGGCAATCAATGAAAATGTCCTTTGTATTTGATTCGGAAAACCAGAAAGAATTCCCAAGGAAATAATCAATGATACCCCGTTACCAATCCCGTTTTCCGATATCAGCTCGCCCAGCCACATCAGCAAAACAGTTCCGGCTACAACGGTAAAAAGAAAAACGACAATTTGAAATGGCGTCATTTGACTGACAATATTTGACTGGGTTCCTTTTTGCAAAAGCTGAAGCATACCAAATCCTTCAATAAATGCCAAGGGAACGGTTAAAATTCTCGTATAATAATTAATTCTCTGTCTTCCCCATTCTCCTTCTTTAGAAAGCGCCTCAAGTGAAGGGATAACCATAGTAAGAAGCTGAATAACAATTGAAGCGGTAATATATGGCCCTACGCCCATTAAAACAACCGAAAAATTAGAAAGCGTTCCGCCAGAAAAAAGATCAAGCAACCCAAAAACTTGGTTTGTAGCAAAAAATTGCTTTAATTTGATAAGATCAA